>CAYZCC010000069.1:0-10128 GCA_964476805.1 uncultured Desulfobacula sp. | reverse complement strand
AGATATATGGAAAACCAAAAAATCTTAAAAAATCTGCTAATAAACGTAAAAAAACCTTTTTATGCTGTTGATAATCAAGATGAGATTCGATTGATAACAGAGGAGAGTGATTTTTTTATCAATAATTTTAATCAGAAATCGTTTTCCAGAATCAACGCATTTATTCCTGCTGTAACACCTGAAACGCTGGGTGATGAAAAATTTAAAAAAAGGCACTCCATAAAATATCCATATATCGCAGGAGCTATGGCCAATGGAATCACATCTGCCGCCATTGTAAAAACCATGGCAGAAAATGGCATGATTGGCTTTTTCGGAGCTGGCGGTCTTTCTCTTGAAAAAATTGAAGAAAATATAATTGATCTGAAAAACTGCCTGCCTGGTAAACCCTTTGGATTCAATCTGATTCATTCATTAGGTGATCAGGATCATGAGATGGCAACAGTCAAACTTTACTTGAAGTACAATATCAAACTGATAAGTGCTTCAGCTTTCATGCGCATGACCCCTGCCCTTGTGTATTATAGAGTTAAGGGTATCCACAAAAACCAAAATGGAAAGATAATAGCACCTAATAATATTATCGCAAAAGTTTCACGGGTTGAAATTGCCAGCCAGTTTTTTTCACCCCCTCCAGAAAAAATTGTCAATATACTTCTTGAAAAGGGCTTGATCACAAAACTGGAGGCTGAACTGTCTCAATATATTCCAATGGCACAGGATCTTACTGCAGAAGCTGACTCTGGCGGACATACAGACAACCGCCCTGCCCTGACTTTACTGCCGACCATGATGATTTTAAAAAATGATTTCATGGAAAAATTTAATTATCAGGAACCATTGTGTGTCGGGTTTGGAGGAGGCATCTCAACTCCTCAGTCTGCTGCTGCTGCTTTTTTAATGGGAGCTGCATATATATTAACAGGATCCATTAATCAATCCTGCGTTGAAGCAGGAATCTGTGAAGATGTTAAAAAAATGCTGTGCCAGGCCCAGCAAGCTGATGTGGCAATGGCTCCTGCTGCTGATATGTTTGAAATAGGCGCACGAGTTCAGGTATTAAAAAGAGGGACAATGTTTCCTGTAAGAGCTGAAAAGCTCTATAAATTTTATCAATCCTGCAACAGCTTTGATGAAATTGATGAAAAGTCAAAAAAAGAGATTGAAGAAAAACTTCTACAGACAAGCTATACTGATGCCTGGAACTCAACCAAAGGTTTTTTACTGAAAACAGGAAACATGAAAGAGATTGAAAAAGCACAGAATAATCCGAAGCACAAAATGGCACTTGTATTCCGGTCATACCTTGGTCTCTCCTCTAAATGGGCTATTCAGGGTGATGCGAAACGAAAAATGGATTACCAGATCTGGTGCGGTCCTGCAATAGGCGCATTTAACCAGTGGACCAAGGGAAGCTTTCTTGAAAATCATGAAAACCGCAAAACTGCTGAAATAGCTTTAAACCTTCTGTTTGGTGCCTGTCTCTCCATCAGGGTATCCATGTCAACAACACAGGGAATTACACCCGATACAGATGTTGAAATCTTTAAACCTAAAACCAAAGAAGAGATTTTAAATTTAATTTAGTAAACCACCCAACACTGCTTTCCAATGTAAAACTTTTGTCAAATTCTTTTTAGATTCATTATTGCCTCTTTTATTACTGTATATTACCAGACTGTGTATCACCAGTTTAAATAGTGTTTTCTGGAAAAATTTGTAAATTCTGACCCATTTAGGCTGGGCAGTGATAATGAAATTCAAAAACTGAACGATGAATAAAAACAAAAAACCCATCCAGAAAAGAGCGGATATAGCTATTGTAGGTATGGGGTGTATTTTCCCCAAATCCAGGAATTTAAAAGAGTATTGGCATCTTTTGTTCAATGGGATTGATGCAATTGAAGAAATTCCTGAAGATACACATTGGAAAATAGAAGATTATTTTGATGAGGATCATACCAAACCCGACCACACCTATTGCAGACGGGGTGGTTTTCTTCCCTTTATCAGTTTTGACCCGTTAAAATATGGTATACCACCCAATAATATTGAAGCCACTGATACTTCCCAGCTTCTCGCCCTTGAAGTTGCGACCATGGCCCTTGAAGATGCAGGATATCCTGCCAACCATCCTGCACTCCAGAGCAGAAAAGTAAATGTAATCCTGGGAGTCACAGGCACCCAGGAACTTGTTATTCCTCTGGGTGCAAGACTTGGACATCCCTTTTGGAAAAAGGCATTGGAAGAATCTGGAATCAGTGAAGAGAAAAAACAGGAAATTATTAAACGTATTCAGGGAGAGTATGTCCAGTGGCAGGAGAACTCTTTTCCCGGCCTTCTTGGGAATGTTGTTGCGGGTCGAATTGCCAACCATCTTAATTTATCAGGAACAAATACAGTAACCGATGCTGCCTGTGCAAGTTCACTGTCAGCAATTCATACAGCTGTGATGGAACTTGCTTCAGGAAAATGTGATATCTCCATCACCGGTGGTGTGGATTCACTAAGTGATATTTTTATGCATATGTGCTTTTCCAAAACCGGCGTTTTGTCCCATACAAGCGATGCAAAACCTTTCTCCAAAGATGCAGACGGGACGGTTCTTGGCGAAGGCATTGGGATGCTTATTTTAAAACGTCTTAAAGATGCACAAAAAGATAGTGACAGAATCTATGCTGTTATCAAAGGCGTTGGAACTTCAAGCGACGGAAGGACGTCTGCAGTTTATGCCCCGGAAGCCAAAGGCCAGATAAAAGCTCTGAATGAAGCCTATCGTGAGGCGGGCATTACTCCTTCCACTGTTGAGCTTGTTGAAGCCCATGGTACAGGAACAAGAGTGGGTGATAAAGTAGAATTTAATGCATTACAGTCATGTTTTGAAAATACCTCTTTAATAAAAAATCAGACAGCCATCGGTTCTGTAAAATCAATGATTGGTCACAGCAAAGCCGCAGCTGGGGCTGCAGGAATCATAAAGACTGCTTTATCACTTTATAACAAGGTGATTCCCCCTACGTTAAAAGCAGATGATCCAGATCCTGAGCTTAATATTAATGATTCTGTATTCTACTTGAACGCCACTGCAAAACCGTGGATGCCAAGAGATGTTCATCCCAGAAGGGCTGGCATCAGTGCTTTCGGGTTTGGCGGGAGCAATTTTCACGTTGTTCTTGAAGAGTATCACCCGGTAAAAACGAAGGCTGCCTGGGATGGATCACTGCAAATTATTGCTTTTTCCTCGGATACAAAAAAGAGACTCCTTGAAAAAATCAATCGGTTTGAAAAAGATATAAATATCACTGATGACCCCCATGAGATGCAGCAGGCCATTGCATGGAAATCATATAAAACACGAGAAGTGTTCTCATATTCCCATGATTTAAGGCTTCTGATGATCCATAAACAGGGTGATGATATTGCAAATAGTTTAAAAAATGCCAGAAAAAGCATTAATAACAATCTGGAACACAAAAATATCTATTTTTCTTCTGGAAAGCAGGAAGGGAAACTGGGATTTTTGTTTCCCGGCCAGGGAAGCCAGTATACCGGAATGGGGAAGGATCTTGTTTCTATATTTCCTGAAGCCATGAAGGCCTTGGATAGAGCCGGAAAAAGTTTTAACGCTATAAATAATCAATCCAAAAATTATTTAAAACAAAAACGGCTTCACAACTATATATTCCCTGCTCCGGTTCATCTAATATCAAAAAAAGAGTCTGAAAATCAGCTTCGCAGTACTGATATTGCCCAGCCTGCCATCGGAGCCGTCTCCCTTGCAATGGTAAATATTTTAAAAAAATTTGGTATCTCTCCACACATCACCTGTGGCCACAGTTTTGGAGAACTGTCTGCTCTTCATGCAGCCGGCTGGATCACTGAGAAATCTTTTTGTGAACTTGCAGCTGCACGTGGTAAATACATGGCAGCTGCCAACAGCAGTGAAATGGATTCAGGCGCCATGCTTTCTGTTAAAGCGCCTGTGACAGATATTGAAAATTTGATTAAAAAAGAGAACCTTCATCTGTCTCTTGCAAATAAAAACAGTAGAAAACAGGGAGTTTTATCAGGCACCACAAAAGAGATCCTTCGTGCCAAAAAAATATGCAGCCACAAAAAAATCACTGCTGTGAAACTGCCGGTTGCAGCTGCTTTTCATACCAAACTTGTTCAAAATGCAGTGGAACCATTCAAAAAAGAACTGTCTGATAAAGTATTGACACCCTCATCTGTTGAAGTTTTCTCAAATACCACTGGAAAAACCTATTCAAAAAACCAGTCTCAAATTAAAGAACTTCTTGTCCGTCAATTAGTCAATCCTGTTAATTTTATTGATAACATTCAAGGGATGCGTGATAAAAAAGTATCCCTTTTTATTGAAGTGGGTCCTAAATCTGTTTTAACAGGGCTTGCGAACTCCATACTAAAAGAGGTTGACAACACTGCTGCAGCCATCTCGTGTGACAGCTCTGCAGGCAGAAAAACAGGAGTAGAAGATATAGCCCATGTATTGTGCACTGTTGCCTCTAAAGGTTTTCCTGTTGATCTGGGCCAATGGGAAGATGCAGTAAAAAAACCTGAAATTAAAAAATTGAAAATACCTCTTTGCGGTGCCAATCCAAAGCCAAAAAGCAGATATAAAAAACAACCCGTTCAATCAAAGAAAAAGAGCACAACTCACACATCACTTGCTGAAGTTGAATTAAGCAGATCTGCCTCCATCAAAGACAATAGAGCAAGCCGTAATAAAAAAAAAAAACCAGACAACAAAATCCCTGACAAACAAAGCACCGGTTTAAAAGAATCTGATATGACCCTGCAAAAAAACAGAGAACAAGAGATGAGTTTACCCGCATATGAATCCATGAAAATGGTTCAGCAAGGACTTGAGGCTATGCAGCAGCTTCAGACCCAGACTGCTCATGCCCATGAAAAATTCCTTGAAACACAGGCCCAGGCAAGCAGAACCCTGGCCAATATGATGGAACAGACCCGCAGTTATGCCTTTGGGAAATCGACAGTTTTAAGAGAGGATACTTACCACTCTCCTGCAGAAGCAGAAGAAGATTTACAAAATGAGCGATTTACTGAAACAACATCAAAACAAGATAATCAATCCAGCGTTCAAACAAAACAGATCCTGTTTGACATTGTCAGCACATTAACTGGATTTCCCGTTGATATGCTGGAATCAGATATGAATATTGAATCTGATCTGGGTATTGATTCCATTAAAAAAGTGGAAATTATTTCTGAACTTGAAAAACAGATACCTGGCTGTGAAGGCTTGACAACAAAAAACATCGGATCTGTAAAAACGCTGGAAGATATCTGCAGCACCATACAAGAAACAGATCCTGAAAATGTTATCCTGGATATTGCGACACCCGATGTTTCACCAGATTTTCCAACCGACAGGATTGACACCGGTGATGCGGCCCAAACAATTCAGCAAAACTCAAATGAACAAAACCAGGATGCATACCCAGCTGTTTCAGCAGTTCTTGTAAAAACAATCAGTGATTTAACTGGATTTCCTGTAGAGATGCTTGAACCTTCCATGAACCTGGAGTCAGACCTTGGAATAGATTCCATTAAGCGTGTTGAAATTCTTTCAAAACTTGAACATGAACTTGATAACATGGAAACTGTATCTTCCGACGGCATTTCAAATTTAAAAACCATTGATGAAATTATCAATTATCTGATAAAGATCGATCAGAAAACCATGGTTGAATCTAAAAAAGAATCAAACTTTGACAACCCTGATAAAAGATCTAAACGACCCGATCAAAAAACTTCAGAAAAAAATATCAACCTACCTGCCGGCCGAACTCTTACAAGGCAGATTGTAAAGTTAAAACAATATCCAACCCATCAAATCAGATTTTATAATGGTTCAAAAATCAAACTTGCGTCTGAAAAAAAGGTTTACATTACAAAAGATAACTCTGGCCTGTCTGAAAAATTCAAAACAGAATTTGAAAAAATTGGAATTGCCGCAGAACTGATTGATCCAGGCAGTGGTGGTACCACGCCTCATCTTCCTGATGCTGCTGGATTGGTTATACTGCCTGATTCTTTTAAACAGACAGGGAATGATAGTGCCCTTGAATTTATAAAATCAATATTTTTACTGATTAAGGAAAATGCTCCTTATCTCATGGCATCAGGCAGAGAAAAGGGGGCTTTCCTGTCAACTGTCTCATTTCTTGGCGGCGGATTTGGTTTTTTAGACCCATCTTCAGATAAGCGTGTAAAGTTTAATCCGTTTTACGGTGGACTTTCAGGGCTGGCAAAGACAGCTGATATTGAGTGGAAAGATGTATTATGCCGTGCATTGGACATGCCTGACTCCATAGAGAAGTGTATGGAAAATGCACAAGCTGCCGTCTCTTTAATGATGACCCACGGACCTGTTGAAATGGGTATTGATGGAGAGAGTTGTAATATGCCTGCCTTGATTGATCAAGAGCTTGAACATGATGCGCCTGACCTTGATTCCGATGATGTGGTTGTTATAACAGGTGGTGCAAAGGGGATTACTGCAGCTTGTGCAATTGAGCTGGCAAAACAGTGTTCTCCAACAATTATTCTGATTGGAAGATCAGCACTCTCTTCTACACAACCAGTATGGTCCAGAGGAATTCATGATCCAGGAGTTTTAAAAAATGCCATACTGACCAATGAATTTAAAGAGCTGACTCCCAAACCTGCTGATATAGAAAAGAGATACCAGCAGATCATTTCAATAAGAGAAATGAAGCAAAACATACAACGAATGAAGGATAACGGTTCCAGAGTCAGATATTTCTCAGCTGATATCAAAAATAAAAATGAGATTGATATAGTTTTTCAAACCATACGAAAAGAGTTTAAACATATAACAGCTGTTATTCATGGTGCTGGTGTTCTTGAAGACAAACTGATCATTGATAAAAATATTGATCAGTTTAATCTTGTACTGGAAACAAAAGTTAAGGGACTTGATTCTCTTTTATCTGCTTCAAAAAAAGAGCGTCTCAAATATTTTATCTTATTCTCTTCCATTGCTGCAAGAGTGGGAAACCAGGGGCAGTGTGACTACTCCATTGCCAATGAAATATTGAATAAAACTGCTCAAAAATTGTCAATATCAAATCCAGATACAAGGGTTTTATCTGTGAACTGGGGGCCGTGGGACGGTGGAATGGTAAAGACATCTTTGAAAAAAGAATTCTTAAAAAAAGGGATTGAACTCATTCCTTTGCAAAATGGGGCAGAGCAGTTGATCAAAGAGATGGGAAACACTCAAAAGCCAAATCCTGAAATTATTATAGGAGCAAAACTTTCAAATAAAAAACCCACAAAGCCGCCAAAATTTTCAAAGGCAATGAGCATCTCTCTGGAAACAGAATCAGCCCCTGTTTTAAATTCCCATAAAATAGCAGGCGAACCTGTTGTCCCATTCTCTTTGTTAATCGATTTTCACGCGCACGCTGCCCAGAAAAACAATCCCGGACTTGTCTTTACCGGTATGGATGATATCCGTCTTTTAAAGGGAGTTAAACCGGGTAGTACCCAGTTAAATGTTAACATAAACTTAGAAAAATGTGTGCCTGATGGAGAGGGGTATAAGGCTGAGAGCCACATTGTTTCTGAAGATAACAATAGACAACCTTTTATCCATTCAAGCGGCACCATTAATTTAAAAGAGCATCTGCCAGACCCGCCTGTACTCTCCAGGGCTGCTTTTATGGATTTAAAACCATACGCCCTCACTCCTGAAGAGGCTTATAATAAAATTCTTTTCCATGGCAGCATTTTACAAAGCATACAAACCATTGATGGATATTCATCAAAAGGCATAAGTGTTACCACTCGTCTGTCTAATGGGCCTGATGAGTGGTTTGAAAAAACATATAGTTCAAAATGGACTGTGGAACCAATGATGCTGGATGCTGCTTTCCAGACAGTCATACTCTGGTCCTATGAAAAAATGGGACAGGTCTGCCTGCCATGTTTTATTGCAAACTTAAGACTCTATTCATCCTTTGAAAAATTAAAAGGAGATATTAAGATTCTTTTTACTGTAAACCAGGAGAGTAAAACCAAAATCAGCGGCTATTTTACTTTTCTTGATAAAAACAGTGTTGTAGTGGCCAGCATTACCGGGTTTGAAGCCATTACAGATCCATCTTTAAACGAAAAATTCAAAATTCATCCTCTTTTTTCCAGGGAATCAATTCTTGCCTTTGCCCAGGGAGACCCTTCCAAAGCTTTTGGAGAGAAGTATAAAGTATTTGATAAAGAGAGGCAGATTGCACGCCTTCCAAGACCCCCCTATTTTTTCATGGACAGAGTGATGAATGCAGATCACCCTCAGTGGTATATGAAACCAGGAGGCTGGATTGAAACTCAGTATGATATTCCAGAAGATGCGTGGTATTTTAATGCCAACCGGAGTGACAGCTTACCGTTTTGTATTCTTCTTGAAATTGCACTGCAACCCTGCGGCTGGCTTGCAGCATATGCAGGTTCTGCCCTTGAAAGTGATGAAAGACTCTATTTTAGAAATCTTGGCGGAGAAGCAATGCTGATTGAATCACTCTCCAAAAACTGCGGTACAGTTACTGTCAGAACCCGTATGACAGAAGTTTCCAGGGCTGGCGGTATGATTATCCAGAACTTTGATATAAACGTGTTGAACAGAGGAAAAAGAGTATATGAAGGAAAGACCAATTTTGGCTTCTTTTCAAAAGAGGCACTTTCAAATCAAATCGGTATCAGAGAAAGCCGATTAAGCCGGTATACACTCTCTCAAAAAGATCTTGAAAATTCAGAAAACTTCCATTTTAAAGCCAGTGCACCACTGACACCAGATGATAAAAACAGTGATATAAATGATGGGATGCCGTCAAAAGCTCTGCAAATGATAGACAGTGTTGACGTGCTGAATTTTGATGCCGGCCTGTACAATAAAGGATATATAAAGGCAACCAAAAGAGTGGATCCTTCTGAATGGTTTTTTAATGCCCATTTTTATCAGGATCCTGTCTGTCCTGGTTCTCTTGGAATAGAGTCCTTTCTCCAGATGATCCGATTTTTTCTGCTGAAAAAATTCAATATCCCGGCAGATAAATATGAAACAGTGATAAGTCCGAAAAACACCCATGAATGGATCTACAGAGGACAGATTATACAGAAGAACAAAAAAATAACACTGCATTCCCATATAAAAGATGCCGCAAAAACAGAGAATAACTTCTCAATCACTGCAGATGGCGCACTTACAGTGGATGGTACCTGTATCTATGAGATGAAAAATTTCAGCCTGATGTTTAAAAAAATCGGTCAGTCAGATAGGGTTTTAAAAAGAAAGCAGTTTTCAATAAGGCAATAAAAAGATTTTTAAATTCTATTCAATGACACAGACATCAGAATCACAGGGGCAGGCACCATCAACCTCACAGGCATATACAATTCGTGATGCCTGATCAAACATTTTATCTGTAACAGGCTTAAATGAAAAAGATGCCATCTGTTTTTTTATACTTTTTTTATCAGGCAGGTTATCAAGCCCGGTTGAAATTACTTTTCCTGTATTACCATCAATAACCTCGGCATTTTCACCGTTTGTAATAACAGCAACCGGTATCTGGTAAGGTTTTACTATCCTGGACAATCCAAGTGTGGAAAGACGTCTTGTAACAAGAGAGCCGGGTGAATATTTAATCAGTATGACAACTCTGTTTTGAAGCTTAATTAAAAAATCAATTTTTATATTGGCTCTCCTGTCTCCTGCAGTGACTTCAAAACTGATATTACTTGAAATATCATCTTTTTTGAAATTTCGGTTAATGACAAGATGTTTTGCAATTTTCTGAAGATATCTCTCATCAAGGGTATCCGGCAGAACAGAGCCTGTTAAATAATCATTGAATTTTCCAAGAACCAGATGGTGTGGGTTGGCTTGAGATTCCATTTAGACTGCCGCCATATTTAATTTATATTAACATCTATTTAGTGCCTGAACGAAAAGTCGCCATTTTGCCGTTCAGACAGCTTGCTGATGCTTACTCGTTTAATTACTACCATTAAAATTGATGGCGACCAGTAGCAAATCTATTTTTTGCAACATTTTCTCTA
>CAYZCC010000068.1:1986-10209 GCA_964476805.1 uncultured Desulfobacula sp. | reverse complement strand
AATGGGGGTGTATGTTTAACCATTATTGATGAATGCAAGGGATGCAGGAAAACATCGGAATTTGAAACCGGTGTATACTGCACTTCAGCTCCCGACCCTTCACTGAAGTGGAAAAACGGCAACTGTAACATGGCAACACATCTTGAAATGGTTGCCGCCTCTACAGAACAGAAGATCAATCCGATTAAAGCCTCAAAAAGAAAATAGTCTTCATTCAAGTAAGTGGTGTCTATTTGAACTCTGTGGTTTGGTTTTAAAACAGATGCAGAGTTTTTTATATATTTAATTTTTTTTAAGAGTTTATTATGAATCCTATTGCACAAGAGTTAAATGATATTATTAGTGGGTCCAATCCTTACATTTTTGAAATGCTTTCTGATATGGGGAAAAAGCTGTTTTTTCCAAAAGGTATTTTAAGTCAAAGTGCTGAAGCAAAACAGAAAGCAGATAAAATCAATGCAACAATTGGTATTGCAAAAGAGGGTGACAAGGTATTATGCCTCCCATCCATTACAAAATATATTAAAGGTATTGAACCTGATAATTATCTGCCCTATGCTCCCTCCTTTGGCATTCCTGAGTTGCGTGAAAAGTGGAAGGAGAGCATCTATAAAAAGAACCCGTCTCTTGGCAGTAAACAGATCACTCTTCCTGTTGTAACTTCGGGTATCACTCATGGTGTAAGCATACTCTCTGATATGTGGATAAACCCTGATGATGTAATTATTCTGCCTGATATGATGTGGGGCAATTACAATATGACGTTTTGTGTCAGGAACAAGGCGAGAATCATTAATTATAAATCATATGACGAACAACTGACCCGGTTTAATATGGAGTCCTTTGAAAAGATTGTTAGAGATCAGGCTGAAAAAAATGATAAAATTATTACGGTTTTAAATTTCCCCCACAACCCGACCGGATACTCTTTAAGTGTATCTGAAGCAAAAAGAGTTGCAGATATTCTGATTGATGTGGCCCAACAGGGGACCCATGTTGTTGCCGCATGCGACGATGCCTATTTTGGACTTTTTTTTGAAGAAGAGACCAGCAAAGAATCAATATTTACCAGGCTGGCAGGAGCAGACAGGAGACTTGTTGCAATAAAACTCGATGGGGCAACCAAAGAAGATTATGTCTGGGGTTTTCGAACCGGTTTTATAACCTATGGGGTTGCAGGAGATAGTGCTGAAACTTTACTGGCGCTTGAAAAAAAGAGCGCCGGGTGTATCAGGGGAAATATCTCAAATGCTTCACACCTGAGCCAGACCATTCTTTTAAAATCCATGTCAGATGAAAATTATGAGGTTCATAAAAGCGAAAAGTTTGATCTTTTGAAAAATAGAGCCATAAAAATGAAACAGGTTTTAAAAGACCCTGAATACAGTGACGCTTTTGATGTCTACCCCTTTAACTCAGGATATTTCATGTGCATCCGGCTGAAAGACGTCAATGCTGAAACTTTAAGACTTCATCTGATCGAAAAGTATGGAACAGGTTTGATCGCCATTGGTGAAAATAATATAAGGATCGCCTTTTCATGTCTTGAAGAGAGGGATGTTAAAACACTTTTTGACATCATTTTGAGCGGTATTAATGACCTTAGAAAAAGTGAGTGGTAATGAGTTTTAAAGAGAGGATCAGTTTACATAACATCTCTGTTGCCAGCAGATGGCTGTTTTATTTTATATTGATTTTATTGAACGGAAATAAGAAATTACAAGAAAAATAGACAAGTAATCCATCTAAAGAAGTTTCCAACTAAAAAGAGTGAAAGGAGTGAATATGGCCAAAAAACGTTTTATTGATTTGAGTATCAGCATTGAACCTGAACTTCCCAGTGATCCACCTGCAATGATTCCTGAAATTAATTATATCAATCACGCTGTGGGAGCAGAGCAGATGAAAGAGTTCTTTCCTGGATTGAAAAATGAAGATCTGCCCGGAGGGCTGGGCTGGGCAATTGAGGTGCTGACCCTTACAACCCATTCCGGTACGCATATGGATGCGCCATATCATTATCATCCAACCATGGATGGAGGAAAAAAAGCGTTGACAATTGATGAGATTCCTCTGGAGTGGTGCTTCAACGATGGTGTCCTTCTCGATTTTCGTCACAAGGAAGATGGAGAAAAAATTACTGTAGATGAAATTAAAAATGAGCTTAATCGTGTGGAATATAAACTTAAACCGATGGATATCGTATTGATTCAAACCGGCGCAGACGATGCATGGGGTAGTGAACGATATCTGGTCAGGGGTGCCGGCATGAGCAGGGAGAGCACTCTCTTTCTCACTGAACAGGGCATTAAAGTCGTAGGAATTGATGCATGGAGCTGGGATCGTCCTTTACCCTATCAGGCAAAGGAATTTATGCAGAATCACGATCCCAAAGTTATCTGGGAGGCACATTTTGCAGGTATTGAAAAAGGATATTGTCATATGGAAAAACTTGCAAACCTGTCAGCTATTGGAAGACCTCATGGTTTTACTGTTTGCTGTTTCCCTGTAAAAATTAAAGGTGCCAGTGCGGGATGGGCTCGACCTGTAGCAATAATAAATGAAGATTGAATAGTTTTTTAAATGGATTGATAGGAGAAACAAGATGAAAAAATTGAAAAAAGCACTATCTATTTTAATGGCAGTGATACTTCTTTCAGGTTTACTGTTTGGTTCAGCAAGTGCAAAAACATTTAAGATAACTGTTGCAGCAGGGCATCCGCCTATATTTCTATGGGTAACCCTTGCAAGGGATTATTTTATCCCTGAGGTGGATAAAAGACTGCTTGCAGCAGGAGGGGAAGATAAAATTGTCTGGAATCAGGCATATGGCGGTACGGTCGCAAAAATTGGCGGTGTTCTGGAGGCAATAGAGGAGGGAATAGTTGATATGGGATTTGTGGGAACCATATTTGAAGCATCTAAGATGCCTTTGCACAATGTATCCTATATGATACCCTTTGGCAGTGAAAATGTTTTTCATACGGTTGATGTGATTGCAGAACTCCAGTCTGAAATTCCAGAACTGGCTCAAGAGTGGACAAAACATAATCAGATTTATCTTGGAGGAGCCGCCCTTGATACTTATGGTCTTTTGACCAATTTCCCGGTTAATAGTGTTGATGATGTCAATGGACATAAAATTGCAGCTCCAGGACCTTCTGCAAACTGGTTGAAAGGAACCGGCGGTGTTCCTGTGGCATCCAATCTCAATGAGTACTATAATGGAATAAAAACCGGTGTATTTGAAGGTACGCTTACCTTTATGACAGCAGCTGCAGCCATAAAAGTTTATGAAGTAGCGGAAAATATCTGCATGGTTAATTTTGGTTCACAGTTTGCAGGCGGTATCAGTATAAATAAAGATATTTTTGATACTTTTCCATCTGATGTACAGAAAATCTTTCTGAAAGTGGGGAAAATTTACTCTGAAAAACTTGCCCAGGCTCAGACTGCGAGGGCTGACGGTGCACTTGCAATGATGCAGAAAAATGGCGCTAAACTGAACCATCTTTCTACTGCTGAAAGAAAAGCATGGGCGGAAAAGCTGCCAAACGTTCCAACGCAGTGGGCTGAAAATATGGAGAAAAAAGGTTTGCCGGGAAAAGCTGTTGTAAAAGGATATCTTGATGGCCTGCGTAAAAGAGGTGTTCAGCTTGTCAGAGACTGGGACAAATAGATTGTGGCAAAAAATATCCAGAATAACAGCTCTGAATATGAGGTTAAAAAAACTTCATGGTTTTCCTTTGGAAGTATTATATCAGCCATGAATAATATGGGTACATTCTGGGTCTTTATCCTTCTGGTAATAATAAATCTGGATATTGCAGGGCGGACACTTTTCAACCGCCCTGTCCGCGGGGTGCCTGAAATTGTTGCGCTCTCAATTGTGGCTTGTGTTTTTTTGCAGATTCCCCATACCCTTAAGGTCGGGCGGCTGACAAGATCAGATATTCTGCTGGACTGGCTTGAAATAAAGTGCCCAATGTTTAAACATCTTCTGGAAGGGATTTATTCTCTGACAGGAGCAGTTCTTATGGCAATACTCTTCAGGAACAGTATTAAACTGTTTACAAAGGCGTGGCGTATCGGGGAGTATGTAGGGGCTCAAGGTGATTTTATGGCGCCGGTCTGGCCGGTCAAGCTGATTATACTTATCGGATGTGTGGCAGGGGTGATACAGTTTATTATCATGGCAGTTGAAAGCTTTAGAAAAATAGCTGATTTGAAAAAGATAAAATACAATATCAAGCGAGAAGAGTTGTGACAGATATTCAGATAGGAATGTTGTCAATAGCCGGTATCCTGTTTTTAATTTATGCCGGCATGCATGTATCTATTACTTTAATGCTACTCTCTTTTTCAGGCGTGTGGCTGATTAAAGGAAACTGGATCATTGCAGGCAAACTGCTGGCTCTTGCAGCATCAGACAGTATCTCAGGTTATATCTTTGGAGTGGTGCCGCTGTTTGTGCTGATGGGGCTTTTAATATCTGTATCAGGCATAGGAAAAGACACCTTTGATGTTGCCAGCAGGCTGTTTAAATCTGTTCGTGGCGGAATCGGTATCTCAACTGTTGCTGCAAATGCTGTCTTTGCTGCAGTAACAGGAATATCCATAGCTTCCGCAGCAGTGTTTACCAAGGTTGCAGTGCCTGAAATGATCCGTCTGGGGCATAAACCAAGATTTGCAGTTGGCGTTGTTACAGGATCTTCAGTTCTGGGTATGCTGATTCCTCCAAGCCTTCTGCTTATTTTATTTGGAGTACTCACGGAAACATCCATTGGAGATCTTTTCAAAGCCGGCATTATGCCTGGTATATTATTATCAGCTGCCTATTGTGCATTGATTTTTTTCATGGCAGTACGGTTCCCCGGATATGTAGGAGAATCCAGTAGTAACCATGAAATAATAAAGGATCAGCAGATGGGTATTCTCACAGCAATAGGCAAGCTTATACCCATAGTCCTGCTGGTTGCTCTGGTACTTGGAGGTATTTATGCCGGATGGTTTACGCCTACAGAGTCTGGAGCAGTGGGTGCCCTTGGCGCTCTGCTGCTGACAATTTTTAAAAAAAGGCTCAGCCGTAATAAATTGTGGCAGGTGCTTACTGAAACAGGACATGTTTCAGTCTCCATCCTTTTTTTGCTTATTGCTGCAAATATTTATGGACGTATGCTCGCCCTTTCAGGCATAACAGGATTCGCAGCAGCATGGATCAGTCATTCAGGTCTTGGTCTCTACTCAATTTTAATAGTTTATATTGCAGTGGTCCTTTTGATGGGAACAATTCTTGATTCAACATCGATTATGATGATAGTTATCCCACTGATGTATCCTATTATGCATAATATGGATGTCAATTTTGTATGGTTTGGAATAGTTACTGTTATTGCCATTGAAGTCGGGTTGATCACTCCACCATTGGGAATTGCAGCATATGTCGTTAAATCCACACTGGATGACCAGAGTATTACTCTTAATGATGTTTTTGCCGGTGCTTTTCCCTATGTATTGATTATGATAGCAGTTCTGGCTCTGGTTGTTATGTTTCCACAGATCAGTCTGATTCTGGTCAGATAAAATTCATTTAATAAAGAGAGGTTTTAAAATGTCTGAAAAATTTATTGTTACAGCAGCACTGACAGGTGCAATCCATACCCCTACCATGTCGCCGCATCTGCCGGTCACACCAGATGAACTCATTGAAGATGCAAGGCTTGCGGTCGAGGCAGGAGCATCTGTAATACATGTTCATGCCCGTGACCCGGAAACAGGGATGCCAGCAGCTGATCCTGCAGTTTTTGGTGAAATTTTGTCAGGCATAAAAAGCAAATGTAATGCCGTTGTCTGCACAACAACAGGCGGTGGTTTTGGTATGAGTGTCGAGCAGAGGGTTTCTGTAGTTAAAACCTTCAGTCCTGAGCTTGCATCGTTAAATGCCGGTTCCCTCAACTTTGCCCTTTTCCCTATTCTTGATAAGATAAAAGAGTTTAAATATGAGTGGGAACCGCAATACCTTGCCATGAGTGAAGACTTTATCTTTCCCAATACTTTTAAAACACTGCGTGAATTTACTCAGTTTTTCAGTGAGCAGGTTACCCGGCCGGAATTTGAAATATATGATGCCGGCATGCTTGGCAATCTTCAGTTTTTGATTGATAAAGGGTATGTGAAAAAACCTGTTTACCTGCAGTTTGTCCTTGGAATTCTCGGTGGGATGAAGGCAGATGTTAATAATCTTGTTTTCTTACTAAATTCAGCCAGAGAGATGATTGGTGATGACTTTGAGTGGTCAGTCTGTGCGGCTGGGCGGCATCAGTTTAAAATGTGCAACATGGCACTTTTGATGGGTGGACATACAAGAGTAGGCTTGGAAGATAACCTCTATCTTGAAAAAGGTGTAATGGCCAAAAGCAGTGCTCAGCAGGTTGAAAAGATTATCCGTATAGGCAGAGAGCATGGCATGGAGCCTGCAACCCCTGAGGAAGCAAGGAAAATATTAACACTTAAAGGAATTGACAAAGTAAATTTTTAATATCTCTTATAGGATACCTGCATAGTTGAAAATGGTAATATGGAAGGGTGCAACAGGCAATATGGCTGCCAAGTCTTCTGGTGTGTTTCCTCTGTTATCTGCTGTGCCAGAAATAGACTATTTCTGAGAATCAGCTTAAATCCAGGATTGATTCCCCTGATTTTTCAAGCGTAATTTACGTTTTTTAAAAACAGACCATGAGGCGGTGCTGTAGGCCCTGATTTTGTTCTGTCTTTTGCTTCAACGATTTTTATAAATTCATCAAGTGTGATTTTACCTGCACCAGCAAGCACAATGGTGCCAATAAGGTTTCTCACCATATATTTTAAAAAACCGCTGGCACAGATTTTAAATACAAATCTGTTATTTTTTAAAGGAGTGATACTTGAAAAAATAACATCTCTTATGGTTGATGATTTTGGGCTCCCGCTGTTTTCAAATGACTTGAAATCCATGGTTCCAGTGATTGTCTTACAGCATTGATTCATTATTCTGCTGTCAAGTTTATGCCTGATATGCCATTGATACTGCCTTTTGATTGCACAAGGATCTTCCTGGTTTAAAATAAAATAGTGATACTCTTTGGAGACAGCATTATATCTGGCATGGAATTGATCATCCACTATGGTGCACTCTTTTATAACAATTGGCAGTTTAATAAAAGAGTTGACAGCTTTTTTAAGTTTAAAAGGATTCATATCACTATCTGCATGAAAATTTGCAACCTGTCCCAGGGCGTGAACACCCGCATCAGTTCTTCCTGAGCCAAAAAGAGTAATGTTTTGATTTAATATCCTGCTTAAAACAGCTTCAATCTCCTTCTGGATTGTTTTTTGATCTTTTTGTTTCTGCCAGCCGAAAAATTGAGTTCCATCATACTCAATGATAATTTTATAGTTTTTACCCATTACTCTCTAAAAAGGAGTCAAGTTTTTTATTGGCTTTGAAAATTGAATAGGATAATTGATTGGCGGTATCAGATCCAAGAATTTGAGTGTATTTCAAGTATAATTTTTTATAAGCAGAAGCAATCAGTTGTTTCAGCTCCACTCCTTTTTGGCTTGGGGATATGAAAGCGTTTTTGCCTTGATTTGTGCGCGTTACAAAATCTTTTTTTTCAAGTGAATCAATGAATCGGGTGATGGTGGAGGGTGTCAGATGAAGAAGCTGGCTGAGGTCTTTGGGACTGATTCCAGGGGAGTCATAAACAAGCAGCATCAGGGAAGCGTGTGCGGGAGAAATATTAAGAGGCTTAAACTCCTTTTCAGCAAGTTTTAACAGATATTTGGAGAGAGTGTTGGTATTAAAAAACAGGCAGCTTTCAAGAAAATTGTCATCCGTATTCATATTCCCCTCAATCAAAATTAAGATGTTTGCATATGCAATTATTAATATTAACCAGTAAATGTCAACACAAATTTGACTGTAAACTGTAATTTGTAGAAAGTTCTGGCGTGTGAATATTCGAAAAATACCAGGTTACAGCAGCATGCATGGCGCGCCCGGCAGGATTCGAACCTGCGGCCCCCTGATTCGTAGTCAGATACTCTATCCAGCTGAGCTACGGGCGCGTGATATGAGATGAGTAAATATCAAAGTCTGGATAAACTTTCAATATCTTCTTTAATTTTTTGCTGCTTTGTCTCCAGTTTTTAAAAGGGGGTCTGAAGTCAACTGTTTTAATC
>CAYZCC010000068.1:0-1976 GCA_964476805.1 uncultured Desulfobacula sp. | reverse complement strand
AATCATAAATGGATATCTTTTTATTGCTTGAAAAAACAATTTAATTAATTTGACCTTGGGAAAAAAGATGAATATAAATATATAGTGAATTATGGATGATGAATTTTATATGGACCTGGCTCTGAAGCAAGCGGGTAAGGCAGTAGAAATAGATGAAGTTCCTGTCGGTGCTGTAGTCGTTGACAAGAGCGGTAATGTGATTGGATACGGCTGTAACAGCCCTGTATCAACAAATGATCCAACAAGTCATGCTGAAATAAATGCTGTTCGCATGGCATCAAGAGCCTTGAAAAATTACAGGATCACTGACACAGATTTATATGTGACCATTGAGCCATGTATTATGTGTATGGGAGCAATAATTCATGCCAGAATAAAACGTGTTGTTTTTGGCGCAAAGGATGCAAAATGGGGTGCTGTAAATTCATTATACACCATGGCAGATGATAAAAGATTAAATCATCATCCTGAAATCAGATCCGGTGTATGTGAAGACAAGGCAATAAAGATAATAAAAGATTTTTTCAAAGTCAGAAGGAGTAAAGAGTGGGAAACACGGTGATTGTAGGTGCACAGTGGGGTGATGAAGGAAAAGGTAAAATAGTTGATTTATTAAGCGAACACGCAGATTATGTTGTAAGATTTCAAGGGGGGAATAATGCCGGTCATACAATTGTGGTCAACGGTAAAGAGGTTATCACTCATCTGATTCCTTCAGGCATAATACAGCAGAAAAAGTGTTTTATAGGCAATGGTGTCGTTGTTGATCCATTTGTACTGCTGGAAGAGATTGAACATTTATTGTCAAATAATATTGATGCTTCTCCGGACATGATTAAAATCAGCAATAGGGCTCATATCATAATGCCTTATCATAAGCTTATCGACAGCGCCAGGGAAGCTTTCAAAGGTGATAAAAAAATAGGAACAACAGGCAGGGGGATCGGCCCTTGTTATGAGGATAAGGCCACAAGAAGAGGCGTAAGATTTTGTGATCTTCTGGATTTTGAGTTTTTTAAAGAAAAAGTAAAAGCGATTCTTGAAGAAAAAAATTTTTATCTGAAAAACTATTTTAAAAGTGAAACCATTGCCCCAGAAACAGTAATCAATTCATTTGACCCAATTCGAAAAAGATTAATGCCTTATATTGATGATGTCTCCGTGATTCTGTTCGATGGAATTAAAAGTGATAAACGCGTGTTGTTTGAAGGCGCTCAGGGCACCCATCTTGATATAGACCATGGAACATACCCCTTTGTTACATCCTCTTCAGTCGTATCAGGAAACGCAGCCAATGGGTCAGGGGTGGGGCCTGGCAACCTCAATGAAATTATCGGAATTGTAAAGGCGTATACAACCAGAGTGGGGCAGGGACCTTTTCCAACTGAATTGTTTGATGATATGGGTGATAAAATTCAGAAAACCGGTTCAGAATTTGGCGCCACCACTGGCAGGAAAAGGCGTTGCGGCTGGTTGGATATGGTGGTTTTAAGAAATGCTGTCAGATTAAACTCTCTGAGTGGCCTTGCCATTACAAAGCTTGATGTCCTGGATGATCTTGATGAAATTAAAATCTGCACAGGTTACGACTATGCCGGGACTAAAATTAAGGATTTCCCAGCAGAGATCAAAACCCTGGAGCAGTGTGTTCCTGTATATGAAAGTCATCCGGGATGGAAACAGGATATTTCAGGTATTACCAGATTGGATGGCCTGCCTGAAAATGCAAAAAAATATCTTGTAAGGATTGAAAAACTCTGCGGTGTAAAAATTAAAATTGTTTCAGTAGGACCTGAGCGTGAAGCGACAATAATAAAAGAGAATATATTCAATTAGACATTTGTTTTTTTTTTGTATATAACCAACCTTTTTTTCAGTCGGGATGTGGCTCAGTCTGGTAGAGCACAGCGTTCGGGACGCTGGGGTCGGAGGTTCAAATCCTCTCATCCCGACCAGCTCATAAAAAAGGTTTCCAG
>CAYZCC010000067.1:5027-10284 GCA_964476805.1 uncultured Desulfobacula sp. | reverse complement strand
CCCTTCAAATAAAGGGATTTTAAAAAGATATAAGAAAAAATTTTGACAAAAGTATATTTTTAATAAGGATTTTAATATGAAAAAAGAAAACATACTTGTAGTGGTATTGATTTGTATTGTAGTTACGGGCGTTCCAATCTACTTTAATTTAAAGCCGGACAATAATGCCAATGCAGATTCCAATGCCAATCAGACAACCCAATCAATAGAACAAAAACAGATTTTAACCTCAGCCAGAACTTCAGGTATTCACTGGCAATCCTATGTAAAGGGCCTTGACGCTGCAAAGAGTCAGAATAAACCAGTCTTTCTCTATTTTCATGCGGACTGGTGCACCTATTGTAAAAAACTGAAAAAAACAACATTTGCAGATCAAGATGTTTTAAACTACCTGAACAGTAATTTTATAAGCATTACAGTGGACATTGAAAAAGAGAAAAACCTTGCACAGCAGTGGGGAATAAAAGGATTGCCCACGTTATGGTTTCTTAAAGCGGATCACTCAAAGATCAGAGATCTCCCCGGGTATATAGACCCGGAACAGTTTTTAATTATTTTAAAGTATATCCATACACAAAGTTATGAAAAAATGAGTTTTTCTGAATTTGTAATGACCCTACAGAATGAGTTGTGAGTTATCAAATGGTATATCGCAGTGATAAGGGTGTGGACCTTACTCATCCTGGCCTTTGTGTGATGCTGTTGGGTGTCAGTTTTTATACGCTGATTACAAAAAAAAGCGGGGTAAAATAAAATATAACGCTTGTCCAGGGAGGAAATAAAGTTGAAAATTGGTATAATCGGCGGTTCAGGATTAGATGATCCCGGTTTTTTAAAGAATCCAGATATTCTTGATATTCCTACAGATTACGGGCAGCCTTCATCTTCTCTTTTATCCGGGACAATAGAGAATGTGGAAACGATCATTCTTTCAAGGCATGGAACAAAACATCAATACGGCCCGACCCAGGTAAATAACCGTGCCAATATAAGGGCTTTGCAAAAAGCAGATGTGACTCACATTATTGCCACCACTGCCTGCGGCAGCTTAAAAGCGGAGATTGATAGAGGCCATCTTGTCATTCTGGATCAATTCATTGATTTTACGCGTTTCAGAAAAACCACTTTTGTGGAATCCTTTGAGAATGGAATAGTCCATCCAGCCATGGCGCATCCTTTTGATGATAATTTGCGGTCGGCATTATATAAAACAGCAGAATCTCTGGGTTTAAAAGTCCACGGCACAGGATGTGTTGTCACCATTGAGGGTCCCAGACTCTCCACTGCAGCGGAATCTAAGATGTTTCAGATTCTGGGCGCAGATGTGATCAATATGTCAACGGCCCCTGAAGCAATGCTTGCCAATGAAGCAGGGATTCCCTATGCTGCTGTTGCCATGTCAACAGATTATGACTCCTGGAAAGAGGATGAAAAACCTGTTACATGGGATGATATCCTTAAAGTATTTAATAAAAATGCTGATAATGTAAAAAAACTGCTTGTTAATGTTGTAAAAGAGCTGAAAAGGTAAAAACAAAATTGAGCATTATTCAGAAGAACTGGCATATAGAGGAGAGTCAAAAATGCAGCAGGAAAACATAATAAAGATAAAAGAGGCCATCAGAAGTATTTCTGACTGGCCCATCAATGGCGTGATATTCAGGGATCTGACAACATTGATGCAGAATCCAGAGACTTTCCGGGAATCGTGCGATATACTGTATGATCGGTATAAAGCCAGGGGTATCGATAAAATTGTAGGAATTGATGCCAGGGGGTTTGTTTTTGGGGCAGTTCTGGCGTATAAACTTGGAATTGGTTTTGTTCCAGTCAGGAAAAAGGGTAAACTTCCCTTTAAAACCATTCAGGAGACCTACAGCCTGGAGTATGGTAAGGATACCCTTGAAATTCATGAAGATGCAGTGCAAAAGAGTGAAAAAGTTATTGTTGTTGATGATCTCATCGCAACCGGCGGCACCATAGGCGCCACGGTCAAGCTTTTAAAAAAACTGGGTGCCGATATTATTGAGTGTGCTTTTATTGTTGAACTTCCGGATTTAAACGGACGTGATAAAATTGACGGCTGTAAAGTATACGCCATCACTGAATTTGAAGGGGAATAATTTTTTGCAGGCAAATACGCACCTGCAATGCCTTGCTGACAACCTTGAGCAGATACAATAGAATGCTTTGATGTGTCTTATTTGAGATCAGATATCATAAAAAATAGCGTAAAGGAGATTTTATAAATGAAAATTGCCTCTATCCAGCTTTCAGTTGTTGAGAACGACAAAGATGCAACACTTGAGAAAGCAAAAAATCTCATTTCAAAATGCAGTGATGTGGACCTTGTCATGCTTCCTGAAATATGGAATGTCGGTTTTATGAGTTTTGACAGATATACCAGTGAGGCGGAGGATGTTCACGGCCCTACCATGACTATGCTGAAAAGCCTTGCCCGGGAAAACAGCATCTTTCTTCACACAGGAAGTTTTATTGAAAAAAAGGGTGTCAATTTTTACAATTCAAGTTTTCTTCTATCTCCACAGGGGGAAGTGACTGCCAGATACAGGAAAATTCACCTTTTTGGATATAACTCAAGAGAGACACAGATTCTTACCCCGGGCAGTGACGTTGTTGTCGTTGAAACACCTTTTGGCAGAGCAGGAATGGCCACCTGTTTTGACCTGCGATTCCCTGAACTCTTCAGAGCGATGGTGGACAAGGGTGCCCGGATGTTTCTGATCAGTTCTGCCTGGCCTTATCCCAGACTTGAGGCATGGACAATGTTCAACAGGGTTCGTGCTCTTGAAAATCAATGTTTTTTAATTTCAGCCAATTCAGCAGGCGTTAATTGCGGCATTCAATTTGTGGGACACAGCATGGTAAGCGATCCCTGGGGAACACAACTGGCCGGTGCAGGCGATGAAGAGATGATTGTAAGGACACAGATTGATCCGGAAAAGGTCCAGCAGGCAAGAGACACATTTCCCGGTATTGCCGGAAGAAAGGATTTTTTAAATCCAAAAGTCGCTTGAAGCGTTTTGATATGGATTCAGTTGTACTCCCGCCGCTCGATTTTTATGTCTGACCGGGTAAAATAAGAGTTAAAATTAAAGGGATCTGATTTTTGTTCAATATTTTTAAAAGCAATAACATGGAAAATCTCATGCATGCTTTGATAACTGTTTTAAAGCATGTTCCAGAGGATCCAATGAAAGCGGAATGGATCGGTATCCAATCTCGGGGCATGAAGCAGTGGATTGCAGCGCAGACAGCTCAAAACCTTGGCATATGCGCGAATATGCGTTTTCTCTTTCCACGGCAGATGGTTGAACTGATTCTCACAGGATTTGACGTTGAAGATGATCAACTGCAGGGTCAAAAAGAGCGTCTGAATGCAGATGTTTTTTTCTGGTCTGTCATGGAGCGTATCAATAAAAGTCAATATGAAGAGAACAGATCTGATCATGCGCTTTCAAATATTCAGGAGTATATCAGGGAGGATAAAACCGGTAAAAGGCAGTATCAACTCTCCATGAAAATTGCAAAACTTTTTGATGATTACCAGATTTACAGGCCGCACATGCTCATGGAGTGGCAGGAGAAAAACAGGCATGAGAATTTAAATGATCCCGATGAAAGATGGCAGGCATGGTTATGGAACACCATTGCGTCAGGAGACCCTCAAAATCATATTGCGTATCAAATCATCCATTTCCTTGAAAAATTTGATATCAAAAATATTTAAAGCGATCAACTGCCTCTGCGTATATCTTTTTTCGGTATATCTTCCATGCCGGTGGTTTTTTAGAGATGTTTGAAAAAATATCTCAAATCATGGATATAAATATTTTTCTTTTAACGCCTTCAAATCAGTTTTTCTTTGATATTAAATCTGAAAAACAGATAGGGAGAATATTTCTGAGTCAGGATGCAGCAATGGATCCGGATCAATTATATTATGAAGTTACAAATCCTCTGCTTTCATCCCTTGGCACTGCAGGAAAAAATTTTCAATCCCGCATGGAATCCTTTAATTATCACGAACCCTTTGATGATCTTTTTTGTGATCCCCTGAACCACTTAAAAACTGACAATTTACAAACAGATGAACCACCCACCATGCTCTCATGGCTTCAATCTGATATTTTGAATCTTGTCTGTCGTAAAAAAGGGTTGGAAAATCCTCCTGTCAGGATGGAGTCGACTGACACTTCTGTGTCTATCCATGCCTGTCACTCTCCCATGAGGGAGGCTCAGGTATTAAAAGATCTTCTCTTAAATGAGTTTGAAAAAAATCCAGGACTTTTCCCCCATGATATTATTGTAATGATGCCTGATATTGAGGCGTATGCACCATTTATTGAGTCGGTTTTCACACGGGAGGACACCCTGCCTTTTTCCATAAGTGACCGCAAAAAAAGATCAGAATCAGAGTTTCTTGAAACTTTTTTAAAGATCCTGGCTTTACAAAAATCCAGACTTGAACAAAACCAGGTGATGGATCTTCTGCTTTCTGAATCCATTGCCGGCAGATTCAATATCCGTTTTGATGAAATCTCCATGATAGAGAAGATGGTGAATGATGCACGAATTTTATGGGGCAGAGATTCAGACCACAGAAAAAGTTTTGATCTGCCCCCCTTTGAAGAAAACACCTGGGCTTTTGGCATGCAAAGGCTTTTCATGGGCATGGCCATGCCTGAAAACTGTGATTCATTAATAAAAGATATTCTGCCCTGTCACTCTTTTGAAGGCATTGACCTTAAGGTGCTTGGCAAGTTTGCATCCCTTTGCAGCACCCTGTTTACAGCCCTTGCAAACCTTGAAAAAGAAAAAAATATTGTTGAGTGGTGCGATGTTTTAAAAGATTTATGTTTTTCATTAATGGAGAGGAGTTTTAAAAATGGGGAGGACTTCACATTTTTGCTTCAAACCATTGATCAACTCCAGGAAGATGCCCGAAGGTCCGGATTTGAGGGTATCATCTCATTTGATGTGATCCACTCCATTTTAGAACACAAGCTTGATCAGAAGATCTCTTCCGGAAAATTTTTAACAGGAAATATAACGTTTTGCAATATCATGCCCATGAGAAGTATTCCATTTAGAATGGTCGTGCTCATGGGGATGGATGAAAGATCTTTCCCACGACAGATATTCACACCCGGGTTTGATCTGATAAAAAAATATCCACACCCCTGTGATAAAATTGAGCGGGATGAACAAAGGTACCTGTTCCTTGAAACGCTGT
>CAYZCC010000067.1:3686-5017 GCA_964476805.1 uncultured Desulfobacula sp. | reverse complement strand
GTCTTTCCAGAACCGTATGTGTACTCTTTTTCCCACCCCCTCCACCCCTTTAATCAGGAATATTTTATTGAAGAAAGTGACTGTTTCTCCTTTTCAAAGGATAACTGCAATATTGCAAAAACCCTGAGAGAAAATCAATCTGAAAACCGTACATTTTTACAGGAGGGCGGTACAGGAAAATCAAAAGAGATTGAATCAACAGTAAGGCTTTCAGATATAATCAATTTTTTCAAAAACCCTTTTCAGTGGTATATTAAAGAGGGATTGGATATCAAAATACCAGATATGGAAGAAAAAACCATGGATAGAGAGGCCTTTACACTCTCGGGCCTGGATCAATACAGTATTGGAAGCCTCCTTGTTGAGAAAAACTCCGGATCATCAGGAGAAGAGGATTATTATCCGGTTTTAAAAGCCATGGGCACTCTTCCTTTAGGGGAAAAAGGCAGGCTTGAATATGAAAACATATCTGCCTCGGCTTCTCCGGTTATTGAAGAAGCAAGAAGAATTGCATCCAGAAAGCAGCTGCCAGCCATTGCAGGAGAGGTGAGTGTGCACTCAATTATGGTTTCAGGCAATCTATCTTGTATCAGTGAGGAGAGTGCGTATAGTCTGAGCTATGGAAAATTGCATGGAACAAGGCTTTTTACTGCCTGGTTAAGGCATCTGTTTTTAAATCTGGCTGCGCCTGATGCGTATCCTAAAAATACATCTGTTATTGGCAGGGACCCTGCAGGG
The DNA here is from genome assembly GCA_964476805.1 of uncultured Desulfobacula sp. Taxonomy (GTDB): domain Bacteria; phylum Desulfobacterota; class Desulfobacteria; order Desulfobacterales; family Desulfobacteraceae; genus Desulfobacula. The sequence goes on along the minus strand of CAYZCC010000067.1, from coordinate 4,279 downwards.
AAAAAAGGGTTTTTAAATTATCTGTTTCCCCCTCTGGAATCAGATGCATTTCAATACTTCAATGATCTGGTTCAAATTTATGCAAAAGGGAGAGATCAGCTCTTTTCTTTTGCCTGTGAAACCTCCTGGCAGCTGGTGCAGGTGCTGGAAAAAAGCGAATTTAACCTGGATAGAGAAACTGTTTTTAAGGCAATGAACAGTTCCAGGGTTAAAAACAGCTGGTATGGCAGATACAACAGGCAGGGGGAAAAAGAGAACCGCTATATATCGCTGTGTGTTGAAAACAGGGATCCCTTTGAAAATGTTGAGGCCCTGCTTGCCTCTGGTTTTGTTCAAAACAGCATCATGGTATACCAACCCATGCTTGAAAATATGAAGCGTGTATCATGAAACCTTTAGACCCCTTTGATATTGATCTTGAAAAAATCACTCTGATTGAAGCCAGTGCAGGAACGGGTAAAACATATACAATTACGACCCTCTTCTGCCGATTGGTTGCGGTCGGGTATTCTGTGGAATCAATCCTGGTTGTCACTTTTACAGAAGCTGCCGCCGCAGAGCTTAAACTGAGAGTCAGAAAACGTCTTTTTGAG
>CAYZCC010000067.1:1275-3676 GCA_964476805.1 uncultured Desulfobacula sp. | reverse complement strand
ACTTGCCCGCCTTTCTGATAAAAACAGCAGGAGTGAAGAAGAAGATGGAGATGAAGATGATTTCATTCAATTTCTGCGCCATCAAAAAAATACAGCTCTGATCTGTCAAAGAATGCGCCATGCGTTGAACTGTTTTGATCAATCCTCTATCATGACCATTCACTCTTTCTGCATGAAGGTTTTAAAAGAGCATGCATTTGAAAGCCGATCTTTTTTTGATATTGAACTTGTGCCGGACAGATCTCTCTTTTTCAATCAGGTAAGTCATGATTTTTTCATGACCCGTGTGAATAATCAGGACACCCTGTTCTTATCTTATCTGAACCAGCGTAAGGTAACCCCCCAGAGCTTTATGTCCTCTTTTGGCAAGGCGGTTTCAAGAAAAGACCTTGTGACGACACCTCTATGTGCAGAGTTTGAAAATATTTTTGATACGTACCGGCAGGTTTTAAAGAGAATTGAGGACATCCTTGTGACAATGTCAGAAGAGATTACTCAGATTCTCCTGAATCACAATGGGATTAATAAAAGAAGTTATAATGAAAAAAATATCCTGGCCTGGTTGGAAGCATCCTGGAAAAAACTGGAAGTAAAAAAAGAGAACACCCTTTTAAAAATGTCAGAGAGGGGAGATAAGCTGTTTAGGTTTACGCTGACAAGGCTGGCACAACAGATAGAAAAGGGGGCAGCACTTCCTGAACATGAATTTTTTGCGTTGTGTGAAAAACTGCTGGGGTTTTATGATGTGTTTGAGAATAACCTAATCAGCCTTAAAATTGAATTCTTAACCTTTTTTAAAAAAGAGCTTGAAAAGATAAAAAGAACGCAAGGCATCTGTTTTTTTGATGACCTTGTAAATGATCTTGCCAAAGTCCTTGAAAAAAAGGATTCATCTACTCTTCAAAAGGGGGTCAGACAAACCTATAAAGCCTGTCTGATTGATGAATTCCAGGATACAGATCCAAAGCAGTATGAAATTTTTTCCAGATTTTTCTCTTTTACAGATAACACCCCGTTTTTTATGATAGGTGATCCCAAGCAGGCCATATATGCTTTCAGGGGCGGTGATATTTTTGCCTATCTAAAGGCATCTAAAGCGTGTCATCAACGGTTTACCCTGGAAAAAAATTACAGGTCAGCCCCTCTGCTTGTGAAAGGAATCAATGAGATTTTTGCTGGCAGGTCCAATCCATTTATATTTGAAGAGATTGAATTTTCAAGGGTTTCAACACCAGATACATCAGAGAATTTTCTAACTGAGGATAAAAAAAATATCCCGCCGCTGCAGTTGTGTTTTATAAAAAGAGATGAGTTTGAGGTGAATAGACGCGGATTTATCAGCAAAGAGACAGCATTCAAGACTCTTCCCGGTATTGTGGCAAAAGATATTGTGGTTTTACTGGCGTCTGAAAAGAGGCTGTCATACAATAAAGCATCAGGTCCTGATAGAATCACTCCAAAAGATATTGCTGTACTTGTGAGAACCAATGAACAGGCACAGCAGATAAAAAAAGCATTGTCTGATTTCAATATTCCCTCATATTTATCCAAAACAGGATCTGTTTTTGATTCAAGTCAGGCCAGGGATCTTCACGATATTTTACTGGCTGTGTATAATCCCGGCCACACAAATTATATCAGGGCGGCCTTGTGTACCTCTCTGTTTGGGTTTACATCAGGTGATATTATTGAACTCAATGAAAAACAGGAACTGCTGTATCAGTGGCAGGAGAGGTTCGTGACTTTTAAGCAGCGGTGGGATTCAAAGGGGTTTACTTCCATGATCATGTCTCTGTTCCACAATGAGGATGCTTTTTTAAAGTCAAATCCCGGGCTTGATGAGAGGGGAATGACCAATTTTTATCACCTGGTTGAGCTGATTTCAAATATAAACCTGAACAGGCAGCTGTCACCATACTCTTTGATAAAATGGTATGTCAGACAACTCTCAGGAAATCTCAGAGAGGGGTCTGTTGATGAACTGAGACTTGAGACAGATAAAAAAGCGGTGGCCATTGTTACAATACATAAAAGTAAAGGATTGGAATATCCGATTGTCTATCTGCCGTATCTCTGGGAGGGTCAAAGAAAACGGCCATCTGAAAATATTCTTTTCCATGATCCTGAAAAACAGCATGAACTGACCCTGGATTTGAGATCCAAAATTGGATCACAAAAGGTTGCCGCTTCAGTAGACTGTTATGAAAAAGAGGAGAAAGCAGAACAGCAAAGGTTATTATATGTTGCATTAACACGGGCTTCAGCCATGTGCAGGGTTTTCTGGGGTGGATTTAATACCATTGAGACCTCTGCTTTTGGCATGCTGCTCCATGATCAAAATTGTAAAGATGGCTGTAAAGATGATCAAACCATGATCAGGGATCTGGAAAAACTTAAATCC
>CAYZCC010000067.1:0-1175 GCA_964476805.1 uncultured Desulfobacula sp. | reverse complement strand
AGATGGCTGTAAAGATGATCAAACCATGATCAGGGATCTGGAAAAACTTAAATCCCGTGCCCCTCAAACCGTGTTCATTGACCCCTGGGTTGATAAATCAATAAACCCTTTTATGGATCATACCGCTTTGCAGAAAACTTCTCTTCGTGCAAAAGAGGCGACCCAGAAGATCCAGGCTTCCTGGAAAATGTCAAGTTTTTCATCCATTATCCTCAGCAGTTCTGAGCAGGCATTATTTTTAAATCAGGAAAGAAAAGATCAGGCAGGTTTGGATATTAATAAAAAAGAGGCTTTAATAACTCTGTCTGATTTTCCAAGAGGCGCAGGAGCAGGAGATTTTTTCCATTGCATTTTTGAAACAATTGATTTTACAAGTGATGCAGAAAAGATTGAAAATCTGATTAAAGCAAAGTTTAATCAATTTGGTTTTTCAGATCCTGGTATGTTAAACGCTGCAACAGCCTCTGTAAAAGAGGTGCTTGAAACAAAACTTGCAACAAAAAAGAGGCAGTTTTGTTTAAAAGAGATAGCACCGGGTCAACGGTTCAATGAGATGGAATTTCTATTTCCTGTAAACTCTTTTAATACGGCTTCGATAATTAAAGCCTTTGAACCATCCGGCTTTAAATCTGAAACATCCACCTATTTGAAAAAAATTTCCAAACGGACTGCCAGCTCTTTTGATGGTTTTATAAAAGGGTTTATTGATCTGGTATTTGTCCATAAAGACAAATGGTATATTGTGGATTATAAATCAAATTTTTTAGGTGCTTTTTATGAATGCTATTCACAGGAGGCGATACGGCAGGCCATGTCAGCGCATCACTATTTTCTTCAGTATTATATTTATACGGTTGCCCTCCACAGATATCTTGAATTGAGAGTAAAAGATTATGATTATAATACTCATTTTGGGGGTGTGTTTTATCTGTTTATTAGAGGAATGCATCCGGCATCCGGCTTAAAATATGGCGTCTACTTTGATTGTCCTGAAAAATCTGCAATTGATGAGTTGTCAATTCGTCAGAATATTTGAAATCATCCGTTTAAACTCAAATAATTGACACAATAATTTTGTTCTAACATTTAAATGTTTCAAACTGATCTTTGACACCTGAATTGTCAATCAGCGTTCAAAATTGACCCCCTGTCAGCGTCCAATTTTGACCCCTCTA
>CAYZCC010000066.1:5134-10484 GCA_964476805.1 uncultured Desulfobacula sp. | reverse complement strand
CGTAAAACTGCCTGAATTCATAAAAAAGGATTTAAAAAGAGAATTCACGGCCATAAAATTTGGAACCCGGCCGCAATCATGCGGTCATATTATTAAGCAGCCGGATGATCTTTCTTAATGGATTTTTTATCTGCCATTGCCAGGAAGATGAATGTCCCAGAGAGCATGATAAGGGTGCCGCATGGAAAAGAGAGCCTTAAACTTAAAATATCCATGGCAAGACCTGCTACCATGGAACCTGTCAGCATGCCAAGGCTGTGGGCAATTGTCATTATGGACATGACCGATCCCATGGCTTGTTTTTCATCCCCTTTAATGACAGCATACGCCATGACTGCAGGCATGGAAATCCCTCCTCCGATTCCAAAAATTACAACGGCCACAACAAGATCGGAAAAAGATGACGACCCGTAGGGCAGCAGCATGCCAATTGCTGACAGAATCCCCCCTGTTATGATCATGATATCCTTATTTATCCGGTCTGCTGCCCAACCCATGGGAATCTGCAAAAGACCTGCCACAAAAACACACAGCATGACAAGTACGCCGGTCAAGGAGCCTGAAAGATTAAATTCACTATCGGCAAACAGAGGAAGAAAACACCATATCACACCGATACAGGCGACATAGACATATCTGAATATAAAAATAGCAATCAGGCGCTTATCTTTTAAGAGATCTGCCCATGGCGCCATCTCCCTGTTTTTGTTTTCTGCTTTTTCACTGGATACCGGGGGTAATAAAAAGAGACACAGCAGAAGACCGACTGCAGATAATATACCCATACATCCAAAGGCGGCATCAAGGGACCAGATATCTTTTATCACGCCTCCCATCAATGGACCAAAGCTGAGACTTAAAAACATGGAGAGGTGAAAAAATCCCATGGAATACCCTTCCTGACCGGCAGGTGTAATCTCACCCACATAGGCATGAACCACCGGCATAATCATGGCAGAAGCGGCTCCCTGGATAAATCTGAGTATAATCAGGGATTCCACACTTTCTGAAAATACAAAGGCGATTGAAATAATGGTATATGCAGTTAAACCTGCTACAATAAAGGGTTTGCGACCTTTTTTATCAGACAGTCTTCCAAAAAAAGGCAGAAGAAAAGTACGGGATATGGAAAATGACCCAAATATCAAACCCACATATATGCCTGTTGCCCCAAGATCATTGGCATAGACCGGAAGCAGGGGGACCACGATCCCAACACCTGTAACCGTTGTAAAAATTGCAAAAAAGAGCGTTGCAAAAATTCCTTTATGATCCGTGGGAATGATTCCTTTCAAGTTATTCAGAAGTCTGGATACCACCTGGGATAGTTTACTTTTAAAAATCATCTGGACAGCACTCTTTTGCAATATCAGAGCGTGTCATGATACGCACTCCTGAATTTGATCAATAAATCTGCTGGGTGTTGCAAATTCTCCTTTCCTGAAACGGGTGTGTGTCAGGTATAAAAATCTTTCTGCCCGGGTCATTGCCACATACATAAGACGTCTCTCTTCAGAAAGAGCATTGCCGCCCTCATCAATGGATCTCCAGTGGGGAAAAAGCCTCTCTTCGCAACCTACAATAAATACCGTATCATATTCCAGACCCTTTGCTGAATGAATGGTGAGAAGAGAAACGCCAGAGGAATCCAGATTTTCTTCATCCTCTTTATCTTCCCTTATCAAGGCGGCCTCCTCAAGATAATCCAGAAGATTATCTGAAGCCCTTGCATTATAGATCAACTGTTCAATGTTCTCTTTTTTTGAGATAAACTCATTTTTGGTTTTTGTCTTTTTCTCCAGAAATTCAAAATAGTCTGTCTTTTCTATAACAACTTCCATAGCACTTGCAGGAGAAAGCGCTCTGATTGTATCGAGAATCTGCAAAACCCGGGAGAGATTTTCATGGATTTTTTTGCTTAAAATCCGATCTTTAATCATGATCCGTGCCGCATCCTGAAGGCTTGTACTCAAGGTTCTCAGGCTTGCAATTTTTTTGATCATGGCGGGCCCGATTCCTCGCTTGGGAGTATTGACAATCCGTTCAAAAGAGACATCATCATTTGGGAAAAATGAAGCACTTAAATAGGAGTTGATATCAAGGATTTCCGCTCTTTCAAAAAATCCATGGGAGCCTCTTAAGTGGTAAGGTATTCTGTATGCTCTGAAAATCTTCTCAAATGCAAGAGAGCAGAATTTTGTTCTGTAAACCACTGCTATCTTATCAAGACTTACTCCCTGGCCGTTGCGGTTTAACCCCTTGATTCTCTTTGCCACCCAGTCCGCTTCATGTGTGTCTGCCATAAAATCGTATATCTCAATGACACCGCCTTTTTTATTGGAAAAGCATTTTTTATCCAGTTTATCAGGATTGTAATCAATCAGATCATTGGCGGCCTGGACAATCTCATCTGCTGACCTGTAATTCTCTTCAAGCCTGAAAATTTTTGCGTTTTTATATTTTTGGGAAAAGTCAAGGAAATGGTTCACATTCGAGCCTCTGAACCCATAAACAGCCTGCCAGTCATCTCCAACACAGAATAGATTGTTATGTTCACCCAGGAGCAGATTGGTTAGATCCTCCTGAAGGTTATTGGTATCCTGGTATTCATCCACAAGAATATAGGAGAAATAGTTTTGATAATACTCCCTGATGCTTTTGTTATTTCGCAAAAGGTCCCTTGTTTTTAAAAGGATATTGTCAAAATCAACACTGTTCATCTCTTTCAGGCGCTCTTCGTATTGATCAAACAGATCCTGAATTTTAACCGCAAAAAAACCTGGTTTCAGGTCAAAATATTTTTGGGGGTTGCCAAAATTTTTAGCCCTTGAAATCATGGATAGAATTTTATTGGCCTGCTTTTTTTCAATATTGTTTTTTTCACACAGCTCTTTTATAAGCTTTTGCTGCTGGTAAACTGAAAAAACCAGTATGGGTGACACATATCCTGCTGATTCACTGTGGTGTTTGAGAATCATGAGACATGCTGAATGATAGGTCCTCACCCATTGAAATGCCTGGAACCCGAGGCCTGTCATCTTGATGAGCCTGGATTTCATCTCCTGGGCAGCCTTATTTGTGAATGTTATGGCAAGGATCCTTTTGGGATCATGCCCACTATTAACAAGATACGAAAATTTAGCCGTCAGGGTTCTGGTCTTACCAGAGCCGGCTCCCGCAACTACAAGTGCTGGTGAACCGTTATGGTTTACTGCTTCCTGCTGTGGTACTGATAACTCCATAAACTATTTATTATAATATGATTTTAATCCTATTATAGCCTCTTGATTATATTTTTTAAAACAGACTTCATTTCATTTTGTATTTCATGCATTCTTTTTTCACTCACGGCTTCAAAACGAAGAACCAGAGCCGGCTGGGTATTGGATGCCCTTACAAGACCCCACCCGTCGTCATACAATGCCCTCAGGCCGTCAATATCAATGATATCCTGTTTTGCTTTAAAATGGGCAACAATTTTATCCACGGCCTTGAATTTTATTTCATCAGGGCAGTCCACACGAAGTTCAGGTGTTGTAAAAGTTTTTGGAAGATCCTTGATAAGGTCATCGACGCCAAGACCTGTATCCGATATTATTTCAAGCAGGCGGCAGGTAGCATAGAGGGCATCGTCAAACCCAAGATACCTGTCTTTGAAAAACATATGCCCGCTCATCTCACCTGCAAGCGCTGCATTCTCCTCTTTCATCTTTTTTTTGATCAGAGAGTGGCCCGTTTTCCACATAATGGCATTTCCGCCATGTTTTTTGATATCATCATACATTACCATGGAACATTTAACTTCAGAGATAAAGGTAGCACCGGGCTTTCGCTCAAGGATTTCTCTGGCATAAATAACCATGAGCTGGTCACCATAGATGATCTCTCCATTTTTATCCACAACACCGATTCTGTCAGCATCACCATCATAACCCACACCCAGGTCAAGGTTCTTTTCTTTGACAAGTTCAATAAGATCACGCATATTTTTTTCCTGTGTGGGATCTGCTTCATGGTTGGGAAAATTTCCATCCATATCACAATAGATGTCATATACTTCACATCCCAGATCTTTTAATACCGGCAGAGCGGTCAATCCACCCGTTCCATTGCCAGAATCAATACCGATTTTAATTGGATTTTTAACATTGATATGACTTAAAATGTACTCTTTATAAGGCGTGATGACCTCCCTGTTTTTTATTACCTTGCCCTCTCCTTGAACAAACTCCTGATTCTTTACAATCACTTTGATATCCTGCAGTCCCTGGCTGTGAATTGAGTCTGTGCCGCTTAGAAGTTTAAATCCATTATATTCCGGTGGATTGTGACTGGCCGTAACCATGGCACCCCCATCAAGGGTTAAATGGTGGATGGAAAAATAGAGAAGCGGTGTAGGACATACCCCAATATCAATAACACTGCAGCCCGTAGAGATAATTCCATCAATAAAAAGCTGGCTGAATTTTTGGGATGTCAGTCTGCAGTCTCTTCCAACAGATATGTTTTTTCTGTTCTGGTTTCTTAAAAGAGTGCCATAGGCTTTGCCAATATTTACGACATCTTCTTGTAAAATATCCTGACCTGCAACACCTCTTATATCATACTCTCTGAAAATAACTGGATTCACAAAGCCTCCTTATTTATATAATTTTTGATAAAATAACTAAAGAGCCGATAAGCCAGCAATAGGGGGCAAACAGATGAAACCTGCCCGAATGAACTAAAGTTAAAAGGACCTTTAAAGCAATCCAGCCAGTGATAAATGATGCCATGACAGCATATATTGTCACAGGATCAATGGTTACAGAGCTGTTTATCATATCCTTTATACTTAAAATCTGGGCGCCGAGTATAGCAGGAATTGACAAAAGAAAAGAGAATTTTGCCGCCTGTTGTCTGTCAAGGCCAAGGAACATTCCAGCTGCAATGGTTGATCCTGACCTTGAAATACCGGGTATGACAGCAAACCCCTGGCAGACTCCTATCAAAAAAGCCTTTCTGGTACCCGGTGTGGCGTCTCGTTTCTCAGAAAAATAGTATTGCCTTGAAATCCATAATATTGTTCCTGTCAGAATCAGCATAAACCCCACAAGAACCCTGGATGTAAACAAAAAATGTTCAAACTGTTTTAAGCCAAATCCTATTATTGCCGTTGGAATAGACCCTATGAAAATGAAACCCGCCATCTGGAGGTTTTCATCTTTTTTAAACAGAAAAACAGCCGGTTTTAAAACGATTGCTTTTAACAGAAAATGGCTCAAAGAGACCGCCATCGCCTTTATGTCTGAAGCATATACCACCAGAACAGCAAAAAGGGTGCCCATGTGTACACTGATGTCAAATGCAA
>CAYZCC010000066.1:0-5124 GCA_964476805.1 uncultured Desulfobacula sp. | reverse complement strand
TGAACTGCTTACGGGCAAAAATTCCGTAAGACCCTGGATAATGCCTAAAATGATTCCCTGATATAGTTCCATATATATTTTTTTTCTTTTACTGCCCGTTGATCAAACCCATTGACGTATATAATTTGTGAGCTGAAATTGCAAGAAATTATAAAAAGCTTGATTTTATGCAGGTTCTTTTGTAGCACAAACTATTATAATATGATTTATTGCAAGATCCTTTAGAGATCACAATTTATAACCAACACACAAAAAGGAGAAAAACATGGGACTTTTAACAAGAAGTTTATTAGCCGTTCTGGCTTTTATTTTTTTATTGGGATGTGCACCAAAGCAGCTGGTAATACCATCACTTGATATAAAAAAATTTGATGCGGATACCTATATATCAAAGGTGGATAATTTTATCATACTTTTGGATGCATCAAGCTCCATGAATGATGCAGCCGGCCAATTCGCAAAGTTTGATATTGCAAAAACACTGGCATATGGGATCAACAGCTCTGTTCCTGAACTGGGCCAGACTGCGGGATTGAGATCCTTTGGTCATGCGCCTGATCTCTCAAAAGAGAAAACAGTGCTCTTTTATGGAATGGAAAAATATTCCACCAGAAATTTAGATAAGGGTATTGATAAAATTACCCAGGCGGGTGGAACCAGTCCCATGGATATTGCAGGTGAGGCTTTGTTTGATGATTTTGACGGTCTTTCAGGCAGCAGGAATGCGGTGATTATAATCAGTGACGGTGAAGATATGGCAAGTGAAAACCTGTCAGTTGAAAGCATATTAAAAAAGCATTTCGGCTCTTCAATCTGTTTTTATACCATTCATGTGGGTGATTCAGAAGAGGGTGCAGCATTTTTAAAAAGGATTGCAGATATTGGAGGATGCGGCTTCCACTCCACTGCAGATGAATTGATGAGCTACGCAGGTATGGCAGATTTTATCGAGATGGTATTTATCGAAGAAAAACCCTCTGCACCCAAAGCTCCTCCGGTTGTTTCAGTTAAAAAAGACAGTGACAAAGATGGTGTTTATGATGAAGATGACCAGTGTCCTGGGACGCCATCAGGTGCCAATGTAAATGCTGTCGGATGCTGGAATCTGGACAATGTTCTGTTTGATTTTGATAAAACTGAAATCAAACCGGCTGCCTATCACTTATTAGACGATGTTGTTGCCATTTTGAAAAAAAATCCTGATATGAAAATTCTGCTCAATGGTCACTGCGATAATATTGGAACGGCTGAATATAACATGGATCTTTCCCTGCGGCGCGCCCATGCGGTGAGAGATTATATGGTTAGAAAAGGAATTCTACAAAAAAAAGTGGACACTCAAGGATTTGGGTTTACCCAGCCTGTTGCATTAAATGGAACTGAGACTGGCCGTTCAATGAACAGAAGGGTTGAAATTATCCCCTATTAAATTTTAAATGCTTTGTCTATTTTAAATTTTAATTATAAAACAACAGTGACGTGTGATGCTTTTTTGATCACACGTCACTGTTCTGCTTATTATCAATCAGCTGGCGTTTCAAGTTCCCATCATGATCTTTCCTGTCTCTTTTGTGCTGTATCCTCCAAGAGAGATCACTCTCTTTTGAAAATCTTCTGATCTAATGGTCTCAAGCAAGACCTGAACTTTGGTTGTATTATAAAACATATCTGGAATAACAAGGTCATACGCTTCAGTTACAACAGGGATAAAATCAAGGTCAAGGGCCCGGGCTGCAGCCTGGATACCGAGCCCTGCATCTGCTCTTTGGGACAAGACAGCCACTGCCACTGACATATGTGTATATTCGTCATTTTGATATCCTTTGATATCTGAGGGCAAGATTCCAAGGCTTTTCAGTTTATAATCCAGCAGAATCCTTGTGCCTGAACCTGGCTGGCGGTTTATGAACTGCAGATCTCTCTTTTGAATATCTTCAATGGATTGTATATTTTCAGGATTTCCTTTGGGTACAATCAGTCCCTGATCTCTCATGACAAGGTTAACAAGCCATATCTTCTGTTCTGGCAGATATTTTTTTATGTATGACATATTGTAGGTGCCGTCCTCTGGGTTAAGAAGGTGCACACCTGCCATATGACAGGCATGTTTTTTAACGGCCATTAAGCCCCCCATACTTCCCACATGACTGGATGAAATGCTTATATTTCCATTGGTTTTTTTTATCTGATCAGAAAGCAGGTCAATTGTATTATCATGGGAACCTGTTATGACAACTGTATTTTCAATGGAAGAGAGTGGCCGGAGCAGATGGGCATCCACTTTTTCATTTTCTGAAATTCCCTCAATGTTTCTGGGGATTCTTATGATGCCGTCAGCTTCCGTTAACGTGGTGATACTCCCGGAACCTCTCGGTAGCTGTGAAGAGACAAGTTTCCCATCTACTGAACCGATTTTCACCCTTATAAACTCCTCCTGACCAAGCTTGGAGGCGATTTTTCTTGCCGGTAAAACTGGAACTTTCACAGATTCTCTTTTGGGCAGCCTCTGCATTTTTAAAAGCAGTGGTCCAGCAAAGAGTTCAAAGGCAACAATTGCAGATACAGGATATCCGGGAATCCCGAATACAGGCGTGTCAAAAACTTTGCCAAACATCACTGGTTTTCCCGGCATCATGGTGACACCATGGACAAAAACCTCTCCAAGGCTTTCAATAACCGGTTTTGCAAAATCCTCAGACCCTGCCGAAGATCCGCCTATTATGCAGATCATGTCATAGTCACTTCTGGCCGCCTCTGCCACAGCATCTTTAATATCTTCAAGATCATCGTTGAGCATGGTGTGCACCTTGAATTTTGCCCCATGATCTTCACAAAGCCCGCTCAGTACGGAAGAGTTTGATTCTATTACATCTCCGGGTTTCAGTTCAGATGGCACAACATGGTGCCACTCTTTTAGTTCTGAACCCGTGGGAATAATAAAAACTTCTGGCTGTTTATAAACCTCTGCTTTGAATATTCCACCTGACAAAAGCGCTCCAATGGCGTAAGAAGTGATTTGATGTTTTCTTGGAAAGAGCAGTTTTGTCGCAACAATATCTTCACCCATTTTTCTTACATGCTGCCATGGGAAAACCGGTGTTTCAATTTCAACGGTGCGGTCATCTAAAATATTAAGATGTTCAATCATAATAACAGCATTGGTTCCTTCAGGCATTGAATGACCTGTGTTAACAAAGAAAGCATTTTTATCCGGTACAAGGGTTTTAGGAGAATCTTCACTTGCCCCGAAAGTCTCCTTTGCATTCACCGCAATACCATCCATGGCAGCTGCATGGAAATTGGGAGAAGATATGGCAGCAATGGCTGGTTTTGCCAGGACTCTGTTTTTTGCATTTACAACATCAAGCGTTTCAATTCTGGTTTGACTGTTTTCAAACTGTTCAAAGAGGATTTTTTTTGTATCTTCAATACTCTTCATATCAAGATACACATTTCGTTTAGTCGTCATCTGCTCTGCTCATTTAAATTGATAATTCACAATAAAATAACATCTGCAATGGTATCTTTTTTCAGACCCTCAACATTATCATCGATTTCAAGAAGCCCATCTGCTCGAATCATGGTTTTAATCAATCCAGATTTACCAAGAACCGGTTTTGCCAGTATCTGATTGTCCTGGCTTTTAAGTTCAACCCTTACAAAATCCCTTCTGCCCTGGGCAGATGATACATTCCGGGTGAGCCTTGCCTGAATTCGGGTCTGGGGATTTAAATTTTCAAGCCCTTTCAGTCTGTTTAAAAAAGGGATCACAACAATCTTGAGTACAACCATGGCAGAGACAACCTGACCCGGCAGTCCCCATACAGGTTTTTTACCGACGCTGGCAAGAATTGTTGGTTTGCCCGGGCTTATGGACATGCCGTGGACCAGCATTTTCGCATCCGGTAGAGAAGATAAGACCTCCACGGTATAATCCTTTGCCCCGACAGAGCTTCCGCCTGAAATCAAAACCATGTCTGTTTCCAAAAGCGCTTTTTCAACCGCTTTTTTTAAAGCATCAGGGTCATCTTTTACAATACCATAGGTAACGGGTCTGGCAAAAGCCTCCTTTACAAAACCTGACAGACTGTAGGAGTTGATATCCCGGATTTTACCGGGCCCGGGTTCCTGATCGATGGGAATTATCTCATCTCCGGTTGATATAATAACCACTTTGGGTATTTTATAGGCTTGAATCTGTGAAAATCCCAGACCTGCGGCAAGCCCTGCCTCCTGGGGCCGGATAAATACCCCTCTGGACAAAACCCTCTCCTGATTTGCAAAATCTTCTGACGCATCAATAACATGCTGCAGAGGCGTTACACTTTTATAAACCTCCACACAGGTCTCATCAATCAGTTGTGTATGCTCCACCATGACCACACTGTCAGCGCCTCTCGGGAGCATGCCGCCGGTTGAAATTTTAACAGCCTGGCCGGATTTAAGATCCATATTATCAGGAACTTCGCCCATTAAAACGATTCCTGCAATGTCAAGCAATGCCGGGTGTGATTCGGAAGCACCAAATGTGGATTGTGCGGCAACAGCATAGCCATCCATGGTCGCTCTTTTAAATCCGGGCATCTCTTTTTGAGCCACGAGATCTTTGGATAGAACCCTTGAAAAAGCATCAGATACAGATATTGTTTCTACGCCAACAGGAGAGAATTCGCCAGTCAGCGCCATCACCTCTTCAAGGGTTTTCACCTTGAAAAAATGATCCATTTTATTTATCGCCTCTGGTTAATACCGTTTTAATTCTATCCATTGCAAGGGTAACCTTTTCAAGGGAGTTAAAGGCACTGATCCTGATATATGGCTTGCCGCACCTGCCAAATCCTGTACCTGGCGTGCAGACCACTGACGCTTTATTCAAAAGCAGGTCAAAAAACTCCCAGGAATCCCTCTCTTTTCCATCTACCCAGATATAAGGCGAATTTTCACCCCCAACACAATCAAAACCAAGGGATTCAAAGGCGTTTCTGATAATGTCTGCGTTATTAAGGTAGGAGTCAATCTGCGCTTTTACCTGGGCTTTTCCCTCCTTTGAATAGACAGCCTCTGCTGCTCTTTGAACAGGATAGGATACCCCGTTGAATTTTGTCCTGTGCCGCCTGTCCCACA
>CAYZCC010000065.1:9400-10492 GCA_964476805.1 uncultured Desulfobacula sp. | reverse complement strand
TGAAATTATATATAGCGACTTTGCCATTTTTGACTTTTTACGAGACCATCAATTTTATAAGTGAAATAAGATGTAAATTTACTGTAATAGCTTTATTTTATTAAAACATTATATACATGGGGTTTAATTTTTGATTAGTAATATTGAGAAATATGCAAACAGAATAGTACAAGGAGATTGTTTAACGATTTTTAAAAATATTCCAGATAATTCTGTTGATATGACATTTGCGGATCCCCCGTTTAATTTAAAAAAAAACTATCGCTCATATAAAGACAGATTAGAATCTCAGGAATATCTTGACTGGTGTAAAAAGTGGATTTCTGAAATGGTGAGGGTTACAAGGCCAACGGGCTCTATTTTTATACATAACATTCCTAAATGGTTGACATATTATGCAGCATTTTTAAATGAACTTGCTCATTTTAAACATTGGATCTCTTGGGATGCACCCACTGCTCCAATGGGGAATTCTCTACAACCAGCTAACTATGGAATATTGTTTTATGGGAAAGAAGAAAAAGGAACTAAAATTAATGAGCTGAGATATCCTCATAAAAGAGATAGAAAACAAGGATTTTTATTAAAAGATTATGGCGGAAAAAAAGATAAGCTGCATCCTTTTGGTCCATTAGTTTCAGATGTATGGACAGATATTCACAGAATAAAACACAATAAAAAGCGGGATTCGCATCCTTGCCAGCTTCCGGTTCATTTATTAGATAGACTAATTTTACTCTCTACTGATGAGAATGATATTGTTTTAGATCCTTTTTTAGGTACGGGAACGACTGCAATTTCAGCTAAAAGGATGGGTAGAAAGTATATCGGATTTGAGATAGACTCAACATATGTTAAAATTTCAAAAGGAAAACTCGATAGAATTGAATCTAATTATAAGATAGGAGATCATTTTGTAAGTTTTTATCTAAACGATGTGCTTACAATTAGGAATCAAGACTGGGATAGCCTTGCTAAGTATTTTATTATCCCTGAACCAATGAGAACAATTGATTTCATAAAGATCAAGCTGAAAGATAAAAAATTATTACCAAAAGAAAAAGAATTTATTTTTCAGATAGAAGAGAGTAA
>CAYZCC010000065.1:0-9390 GCA_964476805.1 uncultured Desulfobacula sp. | reverse complement strand
AGTAAAATAAAGAATAAAAAATTAAATAGCAATAGGGCAGTAGTTGAGACAGTAAAAATTTGAAAATATATAATACAAAACATAATAAATGGAGGTGTTTAAATGAAAATACATGAATATCAGGCCAAGGAGTTGTTCAGAAAATACAGTATTCCTGTTCCTGAAGGAAAAGTTGTTTTTAGTGTTCAAGAGGCAAAAGAAGCCGCTGAGGATCTGGGAGGTTTTCCTGTCGTTGTCAAGGCTCAGATCCATGCGGGAGGAAGAGGCAAGGGCGGAGGGGTAAAACTTGCCTCCTCCCTGGAAGAGGTTGAAACACTTGCCGGTGAAATTCTTGGCATGACACTCGTAACCCACCAGACCGGCCCTGAAGGCAGGGTTGTGAAAAAACTTTTGATTGAAGCCGGTCAGATAATTGAAAAAGAGCTTTATCTAAGCCTTCTTGTGGACAGGGCAACCGCATCTGTTGTCATAATGGCAAGCCGTGACGGCGGTATGGATATTGAGCAGGTGGCTGAAAAGACACCGGAGCGGATTATAAAAGTTTATGTGGATCCGCTGATGGGTATTCAGAGTTACCAGTTAAGGCAGGTGGGATTCGGGCTTGAAATTCCGGCTGCTGCCATGAAGCAGTTTTCACAGCTTCTGTCCGGTTTTTACAGATGTTTTACTGCCAATGACTGCTCCCTTGTTGAAATCAATCCTCTGGTCCTGACATCTGATGATCAGGTTCTTGCTCTGGATGCAAAAATGGATTTTGATTCCAATGCCCTCTACCGCCATAAAGACCTCATGGAATTGAGGGATTTTGATGAAGAAGATCCTATGGAGGTTGAGGCATCAAAATACAACCTCAATTATATCAATCTCGACGGGAATGTGGGTAATATTGTAAATGGTGCCGGCCTTGCCATGGCAACAATGGATATTATTAAAAATGCAGGGGCAAGTCCTGCTAATTTTTTGGATGTAGGAGGCGGCGCTTCTTCTGAACAGGTTGAAAATGCATTTCGAATCATCCTGGCAGACGAGAAGATAAAGGCAGTTTTAATCAATATTTTCGGGGGTATTCTAAGGTGTGATAACTTTGCCAGAGGCGTTGTGGAGGCAGCAAAGAAAACCGGTATTAATATTCCTGTTTTTGTGCGCATGGAGGGGACCAATGTGGAAGAGGGAAAGAAGATTTTAGACAATGCTGAACTTGGCTTGACCAGTGTTTCTGACCTTACTGATGCCGCTCAAAAAATTGCAGCAGCAGTTAAATAAAGGAGAAGAGGTTGTGAGTATATATATTGATAAAGATACAAAGGTTGTTGTACAGGGAATTACAGGTAGTGAAGGATCTTTCCATGCAAGCGCATGCCTGGAATACGGCACTGCAATTGTGGCAGGCGTAACCCCTGGTAAAGGCGGACAGAAAATGGAGGGTGTTCCGGTATTTAATACGGTCAAAGAGGCTGTAAAAAACACAAGTGCCAACACATCCCTTATTTTTGTCCCTCCGCCGTTTTGTGCAGATGCCGTAATGGAGGCGGCTGATGCAGGTGTTGATCTCATTGTGGCAATTACAGAGGGAATCCCCATCCTTGATATGGTCAAGGTTAAAAAATTTCTTGCCACTAAAAAATGCCGCCTCATAGGACCCAACTGTCCCGGAATTATAACTCCGGAAGAGAGCAAGGTGGGTATTATGCCGGGATGGATCCATAAAAAGGGAGATATAGGAGTGATCTCCTGCTCAGGGACCCTGACTTATGAGGTGGTTGACCAGCTGACAAAGCTTGGAATGGGCCAGTCAACCTGTATCGGAATAGGAGGAGACCCTGTCAACGGAACTAATTTTATAGATGTGCTGGAAGCCTTTCAAAAAGATGATGAAACAAAATCAATCCTCATGGTGGGTGAGATTGGCGGCGATGCAGAAGAGAAAGCAGCAGAATATATTAAAAAGAATTTAACCAAACCGGTTGTGGGCTTTATTGCCGGACTGACCGCCCCTCCAGGCAGGCGCATGGGACACGCCGGGGCTATTATTTCAGGCGCCAGCGGAACAGGGGCAGCTAAGATCAAAGCGTTTAAAGACAATGGGATTCATGTCTGTGAAAATCTTGGTTTGATCGGTCAAATCTGTAAAGATGTATTTTAAAAGATAGTATCATGAGCCAGTTTAAATTTGAAACAGTGTTTCCCCTGGGAGAGGATCAAACAAAATATAGAAAACTGACCAAAGAGTATGTCAGAACAGGAGAATGCCGGGGAAGAGATGTTCTGATGGTGGCACCCCGGGCTTTAAGCCTGATTGCAGAACACGCTTTTAAGGATGTTGCACACCTTTACAGGCCGGAACACCTTGCAAAACTGAAAATGATTCTTGATGACCCGGAAAGCTCTGATAATGACCGCTATCTGGCACTTGAACTCCTGAAAAATGCTGTAATTGCTTCGGGTCGGGTTTATCCGATGTGCCAGGATACCGGGACGGCCATTATTATGGCTAAAAAAGGACAGCAGGTGTGGACAGGGTCAGATGATGAAGAGGAGTTATCAAAAGGAATTTTTGAAGCGTATACTCAAAACTATTTAAGGTATTCTCAGAATACTCCTTTTACAATGTATAAGGAAAAAAACAGCAGAACGAATCTGCCGGCCCAGATGGATATCACTGCTGTTCAAGGTGAAGAGTACAAATTTTTATTCATGGCCAAGGGGGGGGGGTCTGCCAATAAAACATCTCTTTTCCAGATGACTAAAGCGGTATTAAACTCTGAAGAGACCCTGATCGATTTTATGATGGAAAAAATGAAAGGTCTTGGGACAGCAGCCTGTCCCCCATACCATATTGCTTTTGCGGTTGGCGGGACCTCAGCAGAACAAAATTTAAAGACCGTTAAACTGGCATCGGCAAGATATCTTGATTCCCTTCCCACAAAGGGCAGTGAGACAGGTCATGCATTACGGGATAAGGATCTTGAAGAGAAAGTTCTGGTTCGATCCCATGAACTCGGCCTGGGCGCCCAGTTCGGAGGAAAACATTTTGCACTGGATATTAGAATCATCCGCCTTCCAAGGCATGGCGCATCATGCCCCATCGGTCTTGGGGTTTCATGCTCTGCCGACCGCCAGATCCTGGGAAAAATCACAAAGGATGGTATTTTCTTAGAGCAGTTGGAAGAGAATCCCGGTTCTTATCTGCCCGGAAAAGAGCCTGAAATAAAAGAGGCGGTCCAGATTGACCTCGACAGGCCCATGGATGAGATCAGGGGTGAGCTCTCCAGATATCCTGTTGCCACAAGGCTCTCATTAAACGGTAAAATTATTGTGGGAAGAGATATTGCCCATGCAAAATTCATGGAGAGATTACAATCTGGAGAGGGGCTGCCCCCCTATCTGAAAGATCATATTATATATTATGCCGGCCCTGCTAAAACGCCGGAAGGTGAGGCTTCCGGATCATTCGGCCCCACCACTGCCGGACGAATGGACCCTTATGTCCCTCTTTTCCAGAAAGAGGGGGCCTCCATGATCATGCTTGCCAAGGGAAACAGAACCAGCCAGGTGACAAAGTCATGCAAAAAATACGGTGGGTTCTACCTTGGATCCCCAGGCGGCCCTGCGGCCAGGCTTGGAAAAGACTTTATCAAAAAGGTGGCGCTTTTAGAGTACGAAGAGCTTGGCATGGAAGCTGTCTATATGATAACTGTAGAAAATTTTCCTGCTTTTATCATTATTGATGACAAAGGTAATGATTTTTATGCGGATCTCTGATATAGTTCCTGGAATATAAAATTTGTTCATAGGTAATTTAAATAGTGTGTGAACGAAAACTTGGCCCCCTGAAGGGCAGAAACAAATGGGTTCAAGTACAAGGCGGGAAAAAATTTTAACCACAGGTTTTTTCCCAACGCCGTCATTGGACAAATCAGCGGTTTCGGTCGGGCACTACATATTAAGTATGTTAACTATAAGGATATTATGTTGTTTGATTATTTAAAATCCACACTATTGAGTAAAGTGGTCATGGCATTTACAGGCGTTATCCTTGTTCTATTTCTTATGGGCCACTGTCTTGGAAATATGCAGATATATATAGGGCCTGACGCTTTTAACCGATATGCTCACTTTCTTCAGAATCTGGGTGAACTGCTTTGGATCGTACGTATTCTCCTTCTGTTTTCACTGATTTTTCATGTGATCACCTCCATCAGATTAAAACTACTGAACTACCAGGCCAAAGGTCAAAAATACAGGGTAACAAAATTTATTAAGGCCTCCTTGACAAGCCGGACAATGATATGGACAGGGATACTCATATTTCTCTTTTTAACTTTTCACTTAATGCATTTCACTGCAGGCCGTCTTGATCCTGAAAATTTCAGTAAAAACAATCCAGAATATTTTAAAGGTGATGCCGTTGTCGTTAAGAGGATAGCCGTTAATAAAAACAGCGGTTTATCTGCTGAAAAATGCAGGGAGATCAAAAAGAAATGCCGGAGTGGAGAGTTGGAAACCAAAATAGATAAAGAGGATTGCAAGGATATCATCTGCAGTGAGGAGGGTGCGTATTTATTGAAAGAGGATGCGGCACTGTTTCACAGACCCGATGCCTGGTCTATGGTGGTTAAAGGCTTTAAGCAGCCTGTGTATGCCTTCTTCTATATTATTTTTGTAATACTGATGGGGTTCCATTTAAGCCATGCCATTCAAAGTGCGTTTCAGACACTGGGTCTGAATCATCCAAAATATAATAACTTTTTCAGAAAAACAGGCCCGGTTCTTTCAACAATATTAGTCTTAGGTTACATATCAATACCAGTCACAATCGTTTCAGGATTGGTGGGAGGTCACGTTTGAAATTAGATCCAAAGATTCCTGAAGGAGCCATTCAGAATAAGTGGGATAAACACCGTTTTGAAATGAAGCTGATCAATCCTTCTAACAAAAGAAAATACAAAATACTGGTCGTCGGCACAGGTCTTGCCGGTGCTTCGGCAGCCGCTTCATTTGGAGAACTGGGTTACAATGTGGAGACATTTACCTATAACGACAGCCCGCGTCGTGCTCACAGTATTGCAGCCCAGGGTGGAATTAACTCAGCTAAAAACTATCAGAATGATGGGGACAGTATCTGGCGTCTTTTTTATGATACTGTAAAAGGCGGTGATTTCCGCTCCCGTGAAGCCAATGTCTACAGGCTGGCCCAGGTAAGCACCCGTATTATCGACCAGTGCGTCGCTCAGGGAGTTCCCTTTGCAAGAGAATACGGCGGCTATCTTGCGAACCGCTCTTTTGGCGGAGCCCAGGTATCAAGAACTTTTTATGCAAGGGGACAGACCGGCCAGCAGCTGCTGCTGGGTGCCTACTCTGCCCTCTCCCGTCAAATCGGGCTGGGACAGGTAAAATCCCATGTCCGTAAAGAGATGATGGATCTTGTAATTATAGATGGATTGGCAAGGGGCATTGTAACACGTGATCTGGTGACAGGCAGGATTGAGTCCCATTGTGGTGATGCCGTGGTGCTGGCAACAGGAGGGTATGGCAATGTTTTCTTTCTTTCCACCAATGCAATTGCATGTAACGTGACAGCATCTTACAGGGCATATAAAAAAGGGGCGTGTTTTGCAAATCCCTGCTATACGCAGATTCATCCCACCTGTATTCCTGTTTCAGGTGATCATCAGTCAAAACTGGTGCTGATGTCTGAATCATTGAGAAATGATGGGCGGATCTGGGTGCCTAAAAACAGGGGTGACAAACGTTCTCCAAACGAAATCCCGGAAGATCAGAGAGATTATTACCTGGAGAGAAAGTATCCCAGTTTTGGCAATCTTGCACCCAGGGATATATCTTCCCGCTCTGCAAAAGAGGTGTGTGAAGATGGAAAAGGTATCAGCGCAACTGGATTCGGTGTTTATCTTGATTTCAAGGATGCCATTGAACGACTGGGTAAAAATACCATCAAGGAGAGATATGGAAATCTCTTTGAAATGTATGAACGAATTGCAGCAACCGATCCATATAAGGAACCCATGCAGATTTATCCTGCTTCACACTATACCATGGGTGGTTTATGGGTGGATTATAATCTACAGTCTACCATACCGGGACTGCATGTTATCGGCGAAGCCAACTTTTCTGATCACGGGGCCAACCGCCTGGGCGCCAGTGCATTAATGCAGGGGCTGGCAGACGGATATTTTGTGATTCCCTATACAATAGCAAACTATATGGCAACAAATGATATGACAAGAGTTGATACAGGCCATCCAGAATTTAAAAAAGCGGAAGAGGATTCAAAAAACAGGATAAACAGACTGCTCTGTGTTAAAGGAAAACAGACGGCAACACAACTGCACAGGAAACTGGGCCGTATTATGTGGGAATATGTTGGTATGGGTCGTAATAGAGAGGGTCTCAAAAAAGCGCTGGAAGAGATTCCAAAACTGCGGGAAGAGTTCTGGCAGGATGTCAATGTTTCAGGCAGTGACAGGGATATGAACACCGCTTTGGAAAAAGCCAACCGGGTCGCTGATTTTATTGAATTTGCCGAAATTATGGCCTGGGATGCCCTGGAGCGTGAAGAATCCTGCGGTGCACATTTTAGAGAAGAGTATCAATATGAAGATGGTGAAGCAAAGCGTGATGATGAAAACTTTACCCATGTTGCCGCCTGGGAATTTACCGGTTCTGGTAATAAACCGAAACGGCACACAGAAGAGTTAGCGTTTGAAAATGTTCAATTAGCTGTGAGGAGTTATAAATAATGAAACTGACCTTGCATGTGTGGAGACAGAAAAATTCTGGGGATAAAGGCAGCTT
This sequence comes from uncultured Desulfobacula sp., assembly GCA_964476805.1. Lineage (GTDB taxonomy): Bacteria > Desulfobacterota > Desulfobacteria > Desulfobacterales > Desulfobacteraceae > Desulfobacula. The sequence goes on along the minus strand of CAYZCC010000065.1, from coordinate 2,577 downwards.
TAGAGAGTATCAACTGGATAATGTCTCTGCTGACATGTCATTTCTTGAAATGCTTGATGTGTTAAACGAGAAATTAATTATGGAAGGAAAAGAGGAACCTGTCGCTTTTGACTACGACTGCCGTGAAGGGATCTGCGGCGCCTGCTCACTGGTTATAAACGGCACGCCGCATGGACCTGAAAGCGCGACGACAACCTGCCAGCTGCATATGCGTAAATTCAAAGATGGGGATACCATCTATATTGAACCATTCAGATCAAGAGTTTTTCGTGTTATAAAAGATCTGATCGTTGACCGATCATCCTTTGACAATATCATGCAGGCAGGCGGATTTGTAACGGTAAGAGCAGGTCAGCCAGAGGATGCCCATTCACAGCTAATTTCAAAAGAGAAAGCAGAGCTGGCAATGGATGCGGCTGCCTGCATCGGTTGTGGCGCCTGTGTGGCTGCATGTCCCAATGGTGCGTCCATGCTGTTTGTTGCAGCCAAAGTAAGCCAGTTTGCTGCACTTCCCCAGGGACAGCCGGAAAGAAATCGCAGGGTTTTAAACATGGTCAGTCAGATGGACCAGGAAGGCTTTGGTGCCTGCACTAACCATTATGAATGTGAAGCAGTATGCCCCAAACAGGTATCGGTGGGATTTATTGCCCAGATGAACAGAGATTATCTGAAATCGTCAATCTTCCGAAAAAAAGATTAAAGGTTTATAAAAGTTCATGTACAATGCGGCGGTCTTCTGAATTGACACGTAATATATTCATATGCGTTCCTCGGCCCGGTATGCCCCGGTATGCCAATCACTTTATCAAAAAAAAAATTACATGGGAGTATTGGGGATCAGATCCCATATTCCGCAGGGGCAGGCACCTTTGCAGAATCCACAGCCAATACAAAGATCCGGGTTGATACGGTATTCAAAATCCTCTTGATCCATCTTGACTCTTTCTATGGCGCCTTCAGGGCAGATGGCAACACAGATGCCGCAATCCCTGCACTGCCCGCAGGATGCGCAGTCTGAACCGCAATCAGTAATATTATCGGCAATATTCAGAGGGTTGTAGTACTCAAGGTTGATCCGCTGTTTATCGATTGGAGGCAGGATCTCTTCTTTATTAAGCTCTTTCCCGTGAATCACTGCATCAATACGCAGCGCCGCTTTTCTTCCAGCGCCAATGGCATCGGTAATTAATCCAGGTTCTGCAACATCCCCAATGGCAAATACTTTTTTGTCTGATGACTGATAATATGTATCAACCGCGATGAATCCATTTTTCTTTTTTATCGTGTGATCAAGAAAATCAAGATCAGGAACATCTCCAATGGAAATGATTACACTGTCTGCCTTTAGAAATTCACCATCCTGCAGAGCCACTCCTTTTGATGTAATCTCTTTTGCAAAACACGGCCATTTGAATTCTGCTCCAATGGCTTGAGCATCTTCTCTCTCCTTACCAAATGCGGCAGGCCTTTGAACATCAATCATTGTAATATTGACTGCACCAAGGCGATGGGCCTCTGTCGCAACATCACAGCCCACATTGCCAGCACCGATTATAACCATATCCCTGCCAGGAGTTATCTCATTCTTTTTAGCCTTTTCAAGAAATTCATTGGCAAAGATTGCTTTTTCAATACCTGGAATCGGCAGTGATCTTGGTTTTTTGGCTCCTGCTGCAACAATTGTAAAATCATGGTCTTCTTTTATTTTTAAAAAACTTTTACTGTCAATGGTCCGGGTTAATCTGATATCCGGGATTAACTCTTTAACCCTTTTCAGCTCAGCGTCCAGCGTCTCTTTTGGAATGCGCGAATCAGGGATAACAGAGGAGATTTTACCGCCAAGGGTATCTCCTGTATCAAATATAGTGGGTGTATGGCCTTGCAGAGTCAAATGCCATGCAGCAGATATCCCAGAAGGCCCTGCACCAATCACTGCGATTTTCTTCTCACTTTTTTGCACGGGTTTGGGCAGTTTAATACTCTCGCCGGCTTTCCCGAGAAGTCGGACATCAATGGGTGTCATATAATTTGTATTTCGGGTGCAGGATGCCATGCATGGGCTTGGACAGAGATATCCACACACGGTTGCAGGAAAAGGAGTATATTCAAGCCCCATGCTGATGGCCTCGTCAATATTGTCAAGCCTCACCATATGCCATCTTTTCTGGACAGGAATACCTGTGGGGCAGGCTGCCTGGCATGGCGCCATATATTTTCCTTGCTCCCAGACGGGTATGTATCTTCTTAGCTCCCCTTTGGTGATGACTGGAATCGTTCCTTTCTCTATTTCTGTAAGATCCCCGATTAAACCTCCCCTGCCAAGTTCATTGTCCCAAACCTGCTCTCTAAACCATGACATGCTTGTCTGCCTTTGCCCGTCTGTTTTTTCATGCGGGAGTTTTGCTTCAATGAGCTGCCATTGAGACCGCCGGGTAAGTGATTCCAAGAGATCTTTTTTATGGATCTTCTTTAAAAATCCTTCCAGATTTGAAGTCAGCCACTTCCACTCTTCATCAGATATCAAAGAGATTTTAGCATCTTTCCGGGAAAAATTCTGAATGGCCCCTCTGATAAAAA
>CAYZCC010000064.1:2621-10503 GCA_964476805.1 uncultured Desulfobacula sp. | reverse complement strand
CAACAAACAAATTTTAATACAGATGATAGAAAAATAGAGAAAATTATTTCTGATATCAGGGAATATGAAAATTCTTTAACAGATGTGGTTAATCAATATGAAGATATATTGGAAGATCATCGGTTGTATAAATCAAAACAGAATGTACATTTTTTTGAAGAATTTTTTAAACTGTTTAATAAAGGGTTGCAATCTTCTGATACAATTAAAAATGAGATTGAAAATATCAGGACCACATTAAAAGATTTAGAAACAAAGGAATCTGAATTTAAAGAATTAAAAAAAGCACAAACAGATAAATTTGCTGACATCCGCAGAAAATTAGAAGCGGATCTGAAAGGACAGGGAAAACAATTAAACCTGGAAGAGTTTCCTGAACTTCAAAAAAAAATTGACTCCTCAAAACAGATTCTATCTTCATTAGATAAAGAGAATAAAAAGAGTGCCACCATAAAGGATACGCTTTCCACGGAACTTTCAAAATTGAACCGCTTATGGAATGATGAATATAAAATCATACAAAAAGAACTTGATAAGGTAAATAAAAACAATGAATCATTGCAGATTGAACCTGAATATAAAGGCAACAAAACAGCTTTTATAGATTTCTTTAAAGATACATTTAAAGGAAGTCGAATCAGAACAGCCCGCTTTGAAAATCTTGTTAATAAATATACTGATTTTGTTTCAATTTTTAATGATTTTGAAAATGCAGAGAAAGTATTGCCAAATTCACAGGGAATATTTAAACAGTATTTTGATGAAAACTTAAAAGAACTGCTTACATGGCAGAGGCCTAATAAGTTTACCATTAAGTACCATGGGAAAGATCTGCGATACCATTCTTTAGGACAAAGGGCATCCGCTCTCATTCTGTTTATTTTAAGTCAAAAAGAAAACGATCTTATTATAATTGATCAACCCGAAGATGATTTGGATAACCAGACAATTTATGAAGATGTAATCAAATTAATTAGAGAGTTAAAATCACAGACACAGTTTATCTTTGCCACCCACAATGCCAATTTTCCAGTTCTTGGTGATTCAGAACAGATTCATTCGTGCAGATATGGCGATGAAAAGTTATCATTAAAAAGCGGCAGCATAGATTTTCCTCTGATTCAACAGGAGATTGTTGATATTATGGAGGGAGGTGAAGATGCCTTTAATAAACGCAAGGAGATTTATGGAATATGGAAACCTCAGCGCTTTTAGAAATAATTGCAAGAGATGAAGACAGCCGTCATCAGTTTAAAGCAAATGTAATTAATGAAACATCAATGGGACAGGAGATGATAGCTTTTTGTAATACACGAGGCGGTATGATAATAGTAGGTGTTTCAAATGATGGGACAATAACAGGTTTAACCCGTAAAGATATGGGAAGACTCAACAATCTTGTATATAACGCCGGCTCGCAACAAGCAAGACCACCTATAAATATAATCACGGAAAATATTTCTTTAGAAGAAGGACTGATAATGGTTGTCCACATCCCTCAGGGGATATCAAAACCATATATGGACAAAAATGGTGTCATCTGGGTAAAAAGCGGCGCTGATAAGCGAAAAGCCACTTCACGGGAAGAAATTCAAAGAATGTTTCAAATGTCAGGTCTGATTCATGGTGATGAAATACCTGTGTCCGGAATGACAATCAATGATATTGATGAAAAACTATTTTCCGAGTTTTATGAAAAGGAATATGGGGAAAAATTAGAGGACCAGGATTTATCATTAAGACATATTTTTGAAAATCTTAATTTAATTAAAGAAGGGACATTAAATATTGCAGGCGCCCTTCTTTTTGGTAAAAACAATCAATACCGCCTCCCCTCATTTATTGTTAAATGTGTGACTTATCCAGGTATAGAAATTGATGAAGAGAGATATATTGACAGCCAGGATATTTCCGAACCGTTAAAACGAGTTTTTGATGATGCGATAGGGTTTGTTTTAAGGAATATAAAACGGGTTCAGAAAGATAAAAATATAAATTCTCTGGGTGAGTTGGAAATACCTAAAATAGTTTTTGAGGAACTGATTACTAACGCGCTTGTCCATAGGGACTATTTTATATCAGCACCAGTTAAAATCTTTATTTTTAATGATAGAATTGAAATTATCAATCCCGGTCATCTGCCGAATAATCTCACCATTGTAAATATCAAAAATGGAATTTCAAATATCAGAAATCCTATTCTTGCGACATTCGCAACGAAACTGTTGCCTTATAGGGGGCTGGGAAGTGGTATTCGCAGAGCAATTAAAGCATATAAAAATATTGATTTTTCTGAAGATAAGGACGGGAATATTTTTAAAGCAGTTATCTCATCGGAAAGACGTGGCTGACCAATGGGGATTAACAAAACCAGCGAACAGACATTTGAAAGTTATATAGAAACAACCCTGCTTCAAAAATCAGGCTGGAAATCCGGGACAGACAGGGAAGAGAAAACACATTAAAGCAACTCAACAAGATGCAGCACTTTAACACGGCTTTGCCGCTTGTCAAATCCCCCTCTGAGCTGCATGACACAGCCTGGGCAGTCTGTGACCAGTATGGAGGCGTTTGAAGCTTCAACACAATCCAGCTTCCGCTTTAAAATTTGAGAAGAGATCTCAGGGAAATCAACTGAATAGGCGCCACCAAACCCGCAGCAGACATCTTCATCCTTTGATGGAACATAGGTGTATCCCGCTTTTTGAATCAGGGTTCTCGGCTGTTTTGTGATATTCAACCCCCGGCACAGGTGACAGGGTGCATGGTAGGCCACTTTTTTATCAAGATTTTCACTGGCAGATGAAAATGGATAAATCGTATCCATGAACGATGAAAAATCGATAATTTTTTCCGTAAAACCGCTTATGTCCAATAAGGGATCACCCGCTTCTTTAAATATTTTTTCATAATTGTGGGTCAGATGGGATGCACAGGATGCACATAACGTCAGAATGTAATCATACGCTCCTGCATCAAAAGCCTTTATATTCTGGATGGCAACCTCTCTGGCAGTTTTCTCCTCTGCCGCCATCATGGCAGGAAGGCCGCAGCAGGTCTGATCCATGGGAAAATCTATCTGGATATTCTCTTTTTTTAAAAGCTTTAAAAGATCTCTCCCATGCTCAGGATAGATAAAATCCATGGCGCACCCTGCAAAGAGTGCAATTTTAAGGGATGGATTTTCCTGATCTTCATTTAAAATTTCCCACTGGTCACGCAGCGGTTTTTTTACAATGACCGGAAGGCTTTTAAACCCGTGATCTTTCTCAAAAAAGGAAGGCAGGTGACGAATCATTGGTTTGCCTCTGGATAAGGGCTGCTGGGCAAGATATGCCTGTCTTAAAATAAAATGAAACCGCTTCCTGTTTTTCATTACCTTTGACAGTAAAAAATTTTTCACAGGGGTTTTACCCTCCTGCTCTATAACTCTTGCACAGGTCTTTTTGATAAGGTGGGGAAGATCGATACCCACAGGGCAGACCTCTCTGCAGGCCTGGCAGTTGATACAGTTTTTTACAATTACCCGGTCATTTTCTTTACCGTGGAAAAAGAGTGTCAGGATCAGGCCGATGGCGCCAATATAGACATGGCCGTATTTATGCCCGCCTACTTTGGAATAGATGGGACATACATTTGCACAGGCACCGCACCTGATGCACCGGAGACTTTCAGAGAATACCGGGTCATCTGCCAGGGAGAGCCTGCCATTATCCAGAAAAACAATATGCATCTCTTTTCTTCCAGACTGCGTGTTCAGACTCTGGTTCGCCCCCTTGATCCAGGTGACATATGATGTAATGGCCTGGCCTGTGGCATTCCTTGGTAGAAGTTTAAGTATACGCAGGGCAGATTCCAGATCCTTTACCAGCTTGTCAAAGCCCACCAGGGCAACGTGAATTCTTGGCAGAGTGGTAACAAGGCGCATATTTCCTTCATTTGTCACAAGGCCGAGGGTGCCTGAATCAGCAATGGCAAAATTGGCTCCTGAAATCCCCATATCTGCCTCAAGAAACCTGGGGCGAAGCTCTTTCCTTGCCACCTTGACCAGTTTATCAATATTTTCAGAATCAAGTTTTGTGTGAACCTCTTTCTCAAAGAGTTCACCCACCTGGTAGCGGGAGAGATGAATCGCCGGCATGACCATATGGGACGGTCCTTCATGTTTCAGTTGAATAATCCACTCTCCAAGATCTGTCTCTGTAACAGTGAATCCCTCTTTTTCTAAATGATCATTAAGAAAAGTCTCTTCAGCTGTCATGGATTTGGATTTAACTATTTTTTCAACTGAATTCTCCTTTGCAATAAGGGTTATTATTTCATTGGCCTGGTCTGCATCCCTGGCACGATGAATTTTAACCCCTGCTTTCCGGGCATTGCGTTTGAATTCATGAAACAGTTCTTCAAGATGCGGGATCATGCGGTCCTTACTGTGGGCGATCTCATCCCGGATCCCGTTAAAATCAATATCCTTGTAAACATTGGGGCGGTTTTCACGATAGGCCGTGTTAAATTTATCTAAAGCAGATCTCAAAAAGGTATCGTTAAGTGCATCACGCAGCTGTTTTTTATAGGATTTCATATCCTGGGCTGTTTTGATCATCCCTTTGCCTCCTCTACCAGGAGCAGATGGTGTTCAACAGGGCCGTGAACTCCTATTGTCAGCACCCTTTCAATATCTGCTGTCCGGCTTGCGCCGGTGATAAAGGCTGTGTAGGATGGCTTATCATTTTTTAAAATGTCATCCAGCCTGTTTTCAATGGCTGAGGTGTCCGCCTCTATTTTTGATACCGGCAGCATGGCGATATGAACTTTTGCAAGCATGGTCGCCATGCGGATATCTTCAGAATCAGATGCCAGAATAAGGGTTCCTGTATCGGCAATACCGTAATCAGCAAAACTCAGACAGGTATCCATGGCAGAGGTTTTGGCGCGGAAATCTTTGTCCAGCAGATCAAGATCTGAAGCCTTGCACAGATCTGACATCATTTCCAGCGCTTTCACGCCAAAACCTGGACATGCCACTGTTTTAAACTTTTTTCCCACACTGAAAGCCACTGCATATTGAAGCGCATCAGAAACCGATGACACTTCATGGACAATGGTTCCCACTGCAACCGCTTTTTGCGTCATTAACCGTATTAGATCTTTTTCCCCCATCTGTTTCTTTCTGATAAATATGGCTTCTATCCGTATGCCACCGCAGGCAGCCAAATGACAATCTGAGGCCATAAAATAATGATGGCAAGACCGACAAGCTGAAGAATTATAAAAGGAATAACGCCCTTATAAATATCAGTAAGTTTTATTTCAGGTGGACAAACTCCTTTTAAATAAAACAGGGCAAATCCCACCGGCGGTGTTAAAAATGAGGTTTGAAGAGTGACGGCAATGAGCATGACAAACCATATCAATTCAGGTTTGTCCACCACACCATGGCCATTAATTTCAAATCCCAGTGCAGAGACAACCGGTGCAATCAGGGGCAGTACGATCAAAGTGATCTCAATCCAGTCCAGAAAAAATCCCAGCAGGAACACCGCACCTAAAATAACCGTCATTATGCCGTAGGGTCCAAAAGGCAGACCTGTCAGAGACCTTTCAATCAATTCATCTCCTCCAAGACTTCTGAGTATCAGGGCAAAACAGGTGGCACCAAGGAAGATTGCAAATATGTAAGCTGTTGTATTAAAGCATGCTTTCATAACCTCCACAACCACTTTCCAGTCAAGCTTCTTATTTATAAATGCCAGTATGGTGGCACCAAGAGCACCCACACCACTTGCCTCTGTAGGCGTGGTAATACCGGCAAATATGGATCCCAGTACGGCAACAATTAAAAGCACAGGCGGAAGAACACTTTTAAAAATATCCCATAAAATTTTTACCTCCAGAGGTTTCCGTTCAGGATCAAGGGGAGCAGAATCAGGGTTTAAAAAACAGCAAATCAGGATATAACCTATATACAGCGCGCCAAGGATAATTCCAGGAAATACAGCACCCATGAAAAGATCACCCACAGACAATGCCAGTTGATCCGCCATGATTACCAGCATGATACTGGGTGGAATAAGAATTCCCAAAGTTCCTGATCCGGCAATTGTTCCCAGTGCCAGACTTCTGGAATACCCCTGCTTCATCATGGTCGGCAGAGATAATAACCCCAACAGGACCACTGAAGCGCCTATGATACCGGTGGAGGCTGCTAAAATAATGCCAATGGTTGTTACAGTCACGGCAAGTCCGCCCCTGATTCTGCCAAACAGATTCTGCATGGATTTCATCAATTTTTCAGCGATGCCGGAGCGGTCCAGCATCAGCCCCATAAATATGAACATGGGCATGGCCACCAGCACCCAGTTATCCATGAATTTATATATTCGATTCACTGACATGCCCAGGGTAAGATAGTCAAGACCTGTCCATGTACCAAAATATCGATCTGAAAAATACCCCACAAAAGTAAACCAGATTGAGATGCCGCCCAAAACCCAGGCCACAGGGAATCCGGTAAACAGCAGGGGAATAAATGTTAAAAACATTCCAATAACAAGATAGTCGTTAAATTCCATGTTTATCCCCTTCTCAAATAGTGAATAATTCGCAGAGCCCGGGAGACCACTGAAAGCGCCAGAAGAGCAAAACTTGCAGGGATAACACCTTTAATCAGCCAGCGGAATGGCAGGCCAATGGGTGCATTAGATCTTTCACCCACCCGCCAGGATTCATATACAAAATCCAGGCTCTGGTGAAAGATAATAATAACAAATGGCAGAAGTAAAAAAATAATCCCGAAAAGATCCCAGCGTTTCTGCCATTTTTCCGAAAGATTGGCATGAATAATATCCACACGGATATGACTGTCCTGTGTCATGGCATAGGAGGCACCAAACATAATTCCTAACGCATACAGATGCCACTGCAGCTCTTCCAGTACCACCCGTCCATGGCCAAAGCCATATCTGAGAATCACCTGAAGAATAATGACAAAGATCAGGACACCATTGGTCCACATGATGGTATGGCCGATTTTTGTCACAATTTTGTCAAGAAAATCAAATATTTTCACAGAACTTTGAATCTGTTTTTCTCTGTTCATGGGTTTTTATCCTGAAATTGAAAGTTTTTTAAAATTTTTTAATTTATTGCAGGCAGCAGTGCTGCCTGCAATATGAAGATTTTTAAATAAATATATCTTATTTAGGAGGCGCGGGACGGGGCAGAAATCCATAAGTCTGCCACAGTTTGTATTCCGCCCTGAAAGCACTCACATCATCCCACACTTTTTTAAAGAAAGCATCATTTTCTGACTGTTCCTTTGCAACATCCTTCCAGGCACTTTTAAATGCTGCCAGCATCTCGTCAGACCAATACATGTTGGTTACACCATTTTTTGAAATATTCTCTTTCATGATTTTGGCCTGAATGGCTTCTGTATATGAAAAGGCATCCAGAGTTGCTGCTTTACAGAGCATTTCAATAACCATCCTCTGGTGGTCGGTCATGCTGTTCCAAGTATCTTTATTAATGAGAAGTTCAAACACGGTCGCCTGCTGATGCCAACCCGGAAAATAGTTATATTTGGCGATTTTATGAAATCCAAGCAGATTATCAATGGCAGGCATGGAAAACTCTGTGGCATCAATCACTTTCTTCTCAAGTGCAGGAAAAATTTCACTACCTGGCAGCAGGCTGACAGAAGCACCCAGTTTCTGCAGAATCTCGCCGCCAAGACCGAAAAATCTTATTCTCAAGCCCTTAAAATCATCCACACTCTCAATTTTTTTTGTAAACCAGCCAGAGGTTTCCGGAGCGATAACTCCGCAGACAAGGACTTTTACATTATATCCATGACTGTCATACATCTCCTGGTATAATTTCA
>CAYZCC010000064.1:0-2521 GCA_964476805.1 uncultured Desulfobacula sp. | reverse complement strand
ATAATTTCAAGTTGTTTAAACACACACAATTGATTGACGCAATGCCCGCAGACCCCATTTGCTGATATCCACAGGATTTTCCTTGTTTTTAAATTTGGTATTACCAAATAAATAATTAAATATGCTTCCATTGTCAAGAAAGAATATTTTTTGCTTGTAATTTGTCAAATCAATTGGTAATTCCATTATTCACAATAGTTTTAAGATAGAATAATAAATTATTTTTTATTTTTATGAGGTAATGAAACAATACCATTATCAGCAATATTTGATTTTAATTAAAAAAGATATATTGGTATTACCAAATTTAAGAGGGGTGTGTGTATGATAAAAAAGTCACTCGATCATGCGTTTAAAGGTATTCTTGGCAGAGAGTGGAAAAAGCAATATTTTAAATCCAGGTAAAATATCAGGAGCATAAAATGGCAGGAATAAAAGACCTCACAAATCAGTTGCATGAACTTGAAGAACAGCTTGTGACCTGTATGAGATGCGGCATGTGCCAGTCGGTCTGCCCGGTATTCAAGCAGACCCATAAAGAAGCGGATGTGGCAAGGGGCAAACTTGTGCTTTTAGAATCCATGATGAATGACATGTTTGATACCCCCCATGGCGTAAATGAACGATTGAACAGATGCCTTTTATGCGGCTCATGTGCTGCAAACTGTCCAAGCGGCGTCAATGTAATTGAAATATTTATCAAAGCAAGAACAATGATTACCGGGTATTTAAAATTACCATTCATAAAAAAAATTATTTTCAGGAAAATTCTGGCCCAGCCTCTTGTTTTTGACAGAATCATTGGTATGGGTGCAACGCTTCAAAAATTTCTTTTAACAAACCAGAATCAAAAAACTCAGACCGCAAGTATTAAATTTTTGTCCCCTCTTTTAAAGAATCGCGGGGTTATCCCTGTGGCAGACTCTTTTTTCCAAAACGCCATTGATAAACTGATCAATCAAAAGAGTTTAAACAATTCAAACCAGACGCTTATAAAAGTTGCTTTTTATACAGGATGTCTCATAGATAAAATATTTCCCAGGGTGGGTATTGCCACAGTAAACTCTTTGCTGCACCATGATATGAAACTGTTTATCCCGAAAAATCAGGGATGCTGTGGAATCCCAGCGCTTGCAGCCGGAGACAAAGAGACCTTCTCAGATCTGGTAAAATATAATCTGCAGCTGTTTCCTTGTGACCGCTTTGACTATCTTGTAACCTCCTGTGCAACATGTACATCCACAATTAAAAAACTCTGGCCCTCCATGGTGAATGATATGGACCCTTCTCTGCATGATCAGGCTGCAAAAATTGCTGGGAAAACGTTTGATATCAGTCAGTTTTTATGCCGGATTGCCGGGTTAAAAAATCAGAAAGAGAGAAGCGGTCAACCTCAAAAAACTGTAACCTATCATGATCCCTGCCATCTTTCCAAATCCCTTGGTATCAGGAAAGAACCCAGAGAAATTTTAAATGCCGCACCTGATTATACTTTAAAAGAGATGACAGACGCGGACCAATGCTGTGGTATGGGCGGCAGTTTTAACTTGTATCATTATGATATCTCTTCTAAAATCGGCAATATTAAAAGAGAAAATATTGAAGCGACAGGCTGCAATACAATAGCAACAAGCTGTCCGGCATGCATGATGCAGATATCTGATATGCTTTCAAAGAAAAAAGGCCGTATTGAAGTAAAACACCCTATCGAGCTGTATGCTGAAGGAATAGAATAATATGCAGATGTTAAAACCGGTAAAACAAAAAAAAATTTCCGACCAGGTATTTGAACAGATACGTGAGCTTATTTTCCGGGGGAAATTAAAACCTGGAGAGAAACTTATGACAGAACGGGATATAGCTGAGGCCATGGATGTCAGCAGGACTTCAGTTCGCAATGCCATTACAAGACTGGTGACCATGGGGCTCATTGAAAACCATCAGGGCAAGGGAACCTTTGTGGTGGAACCCTCTTCCCAGAATGAAAATCCTTTTGCAGCAGCCATGACAGAACAGGATGCAACCATCTATGATCTCCTGGAAGTTCGAATGGGCCTGGAGTGTGTGGCGGCCTCCCTGGCTGCAAAAAGGGCGGATGCAACAGATATAAGTGCCATGGAACAGAGCATTAAAGAGATGGAAAAAGAGGTCCATGCAGACAGGCCTGGAACACAGGCGGACACCTCGTTTCATATGGCAGTCTCCTATGCCACAAAAAACCCGCTGCACATCCATGTGATGAGAAACTTTTATGATTATCTATTCCATGGCATTCGGGAAAGCCTTCAATCCCTTTATGAAAATCCGGAAAATATAGAGGTGATACTCAGCCAGCATAAGGCGATCATGGAAGCCATAATCAACCGTGATCAGGAGAAGGCCTTTGATAAGATGCAGCAGCACATTGATTATGTAACGTATTTTCTTAAAAACAGGGGAAAGTAGCGCAGCCGGTTGATGTCGACAGGCGGTTAAACCAGATACAGCAGCACAGTTAATGTAACAAGACTGATCAATGTAC
>CAYZCC010000063.1:9788-10577 GCA_964476805.1 uncultured Desulfobacula sp. | reverse complement strand
CCTGTCATCATATATCTCCTTTGCGAAACACAAAACTGGATAAGAAATGGTGGTCCCTGGCAGAAGCAGACTATCCATCAAATCTGACATCAAACTGCGGGTGTGAAGATTGCCGCCACTGAACGACTTGGAAATTATATAAATGCAACAGCCATTATTTTTTTTATCCTTCTTCAAGCCTATCTGGTACAACAAAAAAAAAAAAAGAAAATCCCTTGACTTGGCTTTTAAAGAGAAGTATCAATAAAAATCAATCAGAGGTTGCAGTTTATTATAAAGACCCTAATATTTGAGACATGAGACTTTACATGGTTTCTATTATGGATAAATAGAATCAATTAAATAAAAGGTGATAAAATGACAGAGATAATTTTTACATTCCTGAACAGTGTTGGTTTTATCCATCCGCTTCACCCTGCATTAACTCATATCCCCATGGGTATGGTTATCGGAGCAGTCGTTTTCAGGATGGTTTCTTTTTTACCCAAAATGAAATCGGTTGCAAAAACAGGCTATCACTGTGTTATTTTAGGACTTCTGGGCATTCCACCCACTTTATTTTCCGGTTATCTTGACTGGGAGCATACCTATGGCGGCCATTGGGAATTTTTAATTATCCTGAAAATGATACTGGCAGGCATACTGACCATTACGCTGGCTGCAATAGCATTTATGGACGATCCCCAGGATACCAGATTTAACAAAATAACACTGTTATATATTTTAACTGTAATTTTGGCAGTAGGACTCGGTTTTTCAGGAGGAGAGTTGCAATATGGATAAAGGAGT
>CAYZCC010000063.1:1908-9778 GCA_964476805.1 uncultured Desulfobacula sp. | reverse complement strand
AAAGGAGTCACTTTGATGAAAAAAAATAGTTTTTTAATTTTAACAGTCGCGCTACTCTCTTTAACTTTGCACGGGTCTGCCGCTTCTATGGATTACCTTCATAAACTTGAAGTAAAAAACATGCAGTTTTCCTGGACAGTTGAAGAAGATAAAATCCATGTTAAGCTTTCGGCAAAGACAACAGGATGGGTGGCCGTTGGTTTTGATCCTGAAAAAGCCATGGGCGGTGCCAATATTATCATCGGTGCTGTTAAAAAGGGTAAAGTCAAAATAGAAGACCATTATGCCGACAGGAACAGAGGGCATTCAAATGATAAAAAACTGGGCGGGAAAAATGATGTGTTAAATCCATCAGGTTCAGAAGAGAATGGTATAACAACCCTCTCTTTTACACTGCCCCTTGATACCAAAGAAAAATTTGACAAACCAATCAATCCAACTAAGATCAGTCGAGTCACGCTGGCCTATGGAAGTGGCAGAGACTCATTTAAAGCAAGGCATCCATTCAGGATTGTCTATGACATAAACTTATCAACCGGGGAGGCAAAAAAGATAAAATAATGCAGTCTCCGTGGATTATTCTCTATCTGGCAGTGAGCATTCTGCTTTCGTCGGGCGTATTTGCAGAGGAGAGCCATGATCATGGCAAAATGATGATGGCTGCCCAGAAGGAAGCACCTGAAATTGCTGAAACCGTAAGGCTTGAAGAGCAGTTAGGGAAATTTATCAATCTTGATACCTGGTTTTCAGATGAAAACAGCAGGAGAATACAGCTGGAATCCCTGTTTGACAAGCCGGTTGTACTGCTACCCGTGTTTTTCAAATGTATTGATGTGTGTGATCTTCTTCAGGCAGAGCTTTCCAATGCATTAAATCTTGTGAATGCTTTACCGGGTAAAGATTTCAATATAATCACCTTAAGTTTTTCCGATGATGAGAATCACACCCATGCAAAAACAGCCAAAAATACTTACAACCATCTTATCAAGCGGGATTTTCCCCTGGAAAACTGGTATTATCTCACAGGAGAGAGGGAAAATATAAAAAAGGTAACCGACTCTCTGGGATACTATTTTGTCAAAAAAGAGAAGGATTTTTATATTCACCCTTCCGCTCTCATGGTGCTTGCTAAAGATGGAAAAATAATCAGGTATTTATACGGCCCCAATTTTCTTCCCTTTGATCTTGGAATGGCTCTGAGTGAAGCCAAGAAGGGTGAGCCGGGTATATCCATTAAAAGAGGGGTGCTTGAATTCTGTTTTGATTATGACCCTGAAAATAAAACCTATGTTTTTAAACTCTTCAGGATCACAGGAACAGCAATATTGATTGCTTTGGCCGGGTTTATCACCTTTCTGATTTATCCGTCAAAAAGAGGCAGAAATAATGGAAAAAGCTGAATCATTTTTTGAGAACCCTGCACCTGCAAGGTTCACGGGTATCTGGTCATGGCTTATAACCACAGACCATAAACGCATCGGATTGATGTACCTTTTTGCCATCCTTTTCTGGTTTCTGCTGGCAATAATGATTGGAGGGCTGATCAGACTGGAGCTCATGTTCCCGGGGAAAACCATAATGGGGGCAGAGTTGTATAATTCAGCCTTTACCCTCCACGGCGTCATCATGATCTTCCTGTTTGTCATCCCTGCCATGCCTGCCATATTTGGAAATTTTATTCTGCCCATACAGATCGGTACAGATGATGTGTTTTTCCCGAAACTCAATCTGATGTCGTGGTATCTTTACATGCTGGGCGGACTTATTGCCATTGTTTCGCTTTTTTCAGACGGGTTTCCAGATACCGGGTGGACATTTTATGTCCCCTTTTCCATCTCAACACACACCAATGTTTCAAGTGCTGTATTTGCTGCCTTTGTGCTTGGCATGGCCTCCATGATCACCGGGCTGAATTTTATCACGACAGTGCACAGGATGAGGAAAAAAGAGATGGGATGGATGCAGATTCCTCTTTTTACATGGAGCATTTATGCAACATCATGGGTTCAGCTTCTTGCCACGCCGGTTATATCTATCACCCTGTTGCTGGTTATAGTTGAACGCTATTTCGGCGTGGGTCTTTTTGACCCCTCAAAGGGCGGGGACCCTATTTTATTTCAGCATCTTTTCTGGATGTATTCCCATCCTGCAGTTTATATAATGATACTACCCGGCATGGGAGTTGTTTCGGAAATCATGCCGTTATTTGCCAGAAAATCCATATTTGGATATAGAGCCATTGTATTTTCATCTCTTGCCATTGCCATTGCAGGGTCTCTTGTGTGGGCTCACCATATGTATACCAGCGGCATGAGTGACACAGCCGTGTTTATCTTTTCTCTGCTGACTTTTGTTGTTGCAATCCCTTCAGCCATAAAAGTGTTTTCCTGGGTGGCCACTCTTTATAAAGGCTCCATCCAGATGACGCCGCCTTTTTTTCTTGCCTTGTGTTTTATCTATCTTTTTTCAGTGGGGGGTCTGACAGGACTGCTACTGGGTTCCGTTGGCACAGATATACATGTTCACGACACCCATTTTGTGGTGTCACATTTTCACTTTACCATGTTTGGAGGATCTGGAATCGCATTTTTCGCTGCCCTGCACCACTGGTGGCCAAAAATGTTCGGGCGGATGTATAATTTTAAAAAGGCCTATATAAGCGCCATCCTCGTTACAAGCGGGTTCATGCTGCATTATGTCCCCATGTTTATTTTAGGTCTTCAGGGGATGCCAAGACGATATTTTGATTATCTGCCCCAGTTTGCACCTGGAAATTTCTTTGCAGGATTTGGGGCGGTCGTTATGATTATTGGAATTTTTTTAATGTTGTCAAACCTGTTATTCACATTTAAAAAAGAGAGGGATGCCCTGCCGGATCCATGGGGAGGGACAACCCTTGAGTGGCAGACACCATCACCCCCGGCACTTCACAATTTCACCAAAGAACCTGAAGTTCTGGATTATCCCTATGATTTCTCCGGGGTTGTAAAGAAATATTCAATCGGAATTAAAGGTAAATAGATGTCTTCTCCAACTGACGAGCCTGGCAAAAAACTTGGCATGTGGCTTTTTCTTTACACGGAGATTATCCTTTTTGGAGGCCTGTTTGTCCTCTATGCTGTATACTTTTCAACATATACAGATGATTTTATAAAAGGCGGCCAGGAGTTGAGCACAATGTTTGGATCAATGAATACCATTATTCTTTTGATCTCAAGTTTTACTGTTGCGGCATCAATTACAGCCATCCAGAGGCATGAAAGAAAAAAAGCCATGTCAGGGCTTCTCGCTGCAATTTTATGCGGCCTTATCTTTCTTATCAATAAATATTTTGAGTGGGGGCACAAAATTGAACACGGTATTTTCCCCAATTCAGAAAAACTGGTTGACGGGCCGCCGGGACAGAATATCTTTTTTGCCCTCTATTATGTAATTACAGGGCTCCATGGAATCCATATTGTCATTGGAATGACCCTTTTAATTGTCAGCCTTATTTTTGTTAAACTTGAAAAAATTAACAGCAGACATTTTGCCCTGCTTGAAAATTCAGGGCTTTACTGGCATCTGGTGGACCTGATATGGATATTTATTTTCCCTCTTTTCTATCTTGTAATTTAGGAGGTTTGCCTTGAGTGATAAACAGACTGCCCACATTTTTGACTATAAATCTCTTTTTTATGTTCTCGTGGCTTTGCTGATATTGACCGGTATCACCATCGGGGTATCATCTATTGATTTTGGAAAGATGAATGTATGGATAGCACTTTTAATAGCCTCTGTAAAAGGGACGCTGGTTCTGATGTTTTTTATGCACATGAAATATGAGGGGAAACTATTTATATTGTCATTTATTACGACACTCTTTTTTCTGGCAATCATGATCAGTTTTACATTTTGGGATATAGCTTTCAGGTGAGAAAAGATGGATAACACGATAAATCCAGTAGATCTGGTTGACCGATCTTTTTACTTTATATTGGGGTTTTCATTTGTTTTTCTATTTGCCGTTACCCTTGTGATGATATGGTTTGTCGTAAGATATCGCAGAAGCAAAAACCCGGAGCCTTCTGATATCCGTGGAAACCTGCTTCTGGAAATTGTCTGGATTTCAATACCTACCATTATTGCCCTTGCCATGTTTGCTTCGGGCTGGAAATCCTATACAGGATTGAGAAATGTTCCAGAAGGTGCTCTGGAGATAGAGGTCATCGGGCAGTCTTTTTCATGGATATTTTCCTATCCCAATGAAAAAGAGACAGAGAATGAGCTTGTGGTCCCTTTGAACAAGCCGGTAAAATTCAATATTACTTCCGAAGATGTTATCCACTCTCTTTTTATTCCAGCCTTCAGAATTAAGGTGGATGCTGTCAAAGGAATAAATACTTATGCCTGGTTCCTGCCTGAAAAAAAGGGAGAGTATTTTTTCCAGTGTTCTGAATTCTGCGGTTCAGGCCATTCAGATATGACCGGGGTGGTCCGGGTGGTTTCCCAGGAAGAATACGATGAGTGGATCAATCAAGAAGATGAGTGGTAATAAAATCACAATCTCAAAGGCTGTTTTCCCAGATTCTTCTACTGTTTTCAGAGACTATCTGGAAATGTTCAAAATTCACCTCTGTCTCTATATTGGCTTTTCAGCCATTTTCGGACAGGTGATGGCAAGTCATCGCTTTTCTCTGGATTCTTTTCTCTTGGGATTATCTGTATTTATTCTGGCCTGTGGTTCTGCAGTGCTGAATAATATCCAGGACAGGAAGTATGACTCTTTTTTTGTTAGAACAGAAGACAGAAGCCTTCCACAGAAAAGAGTACCACTCTCCCATGCAAAAATTATCGCTGCACTTTTGATCAGTTCTGGTCTTTCAGGATTGTTACTTGACAAGAGCCTGCTCCCGTTTTTTTTTGGAACAGCGGCTGTAATTTTATATAATGGGGTTTATACCCCCTTAAAAAAAAAATCTCTTATGGCTATCATACCGGGAAGTATCGTCGGTATGATGGCACCTCTGATCGGGTGGAGTGCTGGAGGAGAGGATGTAACGGATCCTGCCATTTTAATCATATTGTCTGTTTTCGGGTTGTGGCAAATCCCGCACTTTTTTCTAATGGTCTTAAAAACCATACCAAATAATCCTTACAATAATCAATTAAACAGGTTCCCCTGTTTTTCAAAAATTTTCTCTAAAAATGAAATCATACTGCAAACCCTCATCTGGACAAATCTTTACACCCTTGCCATATTTCTGTTTTTAATAAACGGATCACTGCAAAATCAGATAATATCTGTTATATGCGGGCTGAATGCAGCCGGGATCACTCTTTTAATTCCAACGATGATGTATAAAAGAAGAAGAGAGAGTGATTCATTTGCTTTTGCAGCAATCAATTTATCTATCTTTCTGTTTATGGGAACCGGCATATGGGATCAATTTGTTCTATGATAAAAAAATGTATTTTCCCCATGCATGATTGAGATTTGACAAGTAATAAATAAGAACATATATTTGCAGGACATGATTGTAATTTAAACTTATTTTTTTAAGGTTATTATGACACTAGGAAGGTTATTATGACACAAAATATAATTGAACTGGAAGATGATTCTTTTGAGCAGCAGGTTCTTAAATCGGATAAACCGGTAATGGTGGATTTCTGGGCACCCTGGTGCGGACCTTGTAAAGCTATTTCCCCTACTGTTGAGGCACTTGAACAGGAGTATGGAGATAAAATGACATTTGCAAAGGTAAATGTTGATAATAACCCTGTCACCCCCAATAAATACGGCGTACAGGCAATTCCGACACTGATATTTTTTAAAGATGGTAAAATAGCGGAACAGATTACTGGAATGGTGGTCAAAGAAAAACTTGAAGAGACCATTAAATCAGTATTGTAAGGAGAATACACTTTGGCGGAAACTGACTATGACCTTGTCATTATCGGCGCAGGGCCTGCAGGTCTGACAGCCGGCATTTATGCTGCAAGGGCAAGAATGAATGTACTTCTCCTGGAAAAAGCAGTCCCCGGCGGCCAGGTTCTGGTGACAGACTGGATCGAAAACTACCCTGGATTCCCAGAAGGTATATCCGGCTTTGATCTTGCGGAAAAAATGAAAGCACACGCCCAGGAACTGGGGTTGAGAATTGAGACGGCAGAGGTATACTCTCTGAATCTTTCTAAAACAAAAAAGGAACTTGTTCTAAAAGAGAAGATAATTACAACCCAAAGCCTTATCATTGCTTCCGGGGCTTCCCCCAAAAAACTGGGTATTGGTGAAGAAAAATTCATGGGTAAGGGGATCTCTTTTTGTGCAACATGTGATGCACCCTTTTTCAAGGAGAAGACAGTGGTTGCCATTGGCGGCGGAGACACCGCAGTCCAGGAATCTATTTTCCTGACAAAATTTGCAAAAAAAGTGTATCTTCTTCACAGAAGAGATACACTCAGAGCCACAAAAATACTCCAGGAGCGAGCCTTTGCAAATGATAGACTTGAAATAGTCTGGGACACTGTTGCAACAGATGTGGAGGGTTTTTTTGGTGTGGAGAGTGTAAAGACAAGAAATGTAAAAACCAACGAAGAAAAAACCATTAAAACAGATGGCTGCTTTATATGGATTGGAATTTTACCCAATACCTCCTTTTTAAATGACTCAGTGGAAACGGATAAGGCAGGATTTATTATAGCGGACCAGAACATGCAGGCGTCAGTTCCAGGCGTGTTTGCCGTTGGCGATGTAAGAGATACTTCTCTAAGACAGATATCAACTGCAGTTGGAGATGGTGCCATGGCCGCTGTATCTGCAAAACACTTTATTGAGAATCTTTAATTATGAAAAAATTATTACTGCTTGTCACAACTCTATTTTTATTTGCAGGATGCGCCCTGTTTGAATCACCCCATGAGATGGAAAAAAATGCTGAAGAGCTTGTTTCCGATGGATCTTCAGCATTTATTGATAAAGACTATAAAGATGCAATCAAAGCCTTTACAGATTTAAAGGAGTGGTACCCTTTCAGTAAATATGCAATTCTGGCTGAACTCAAAATTGCGGACTCCCATTTTCACCTTGAAGAGTATGCTGAAGCTGTCATAGGTTATGTGGAATTTGAAAAAATGCACCCAAGAAATGAAGCCATTCCCTATGTTATATACCAGACCGGACTTTGCTGGTTTAACCAGATTGATACCATAGGCCGGGACAGCTCCCCTGCGAAAAACAGTCTGACCCAGTTTAACAGATTAATCGCCCAGTTTCCTGACAGCGAATATGCTAAAAAAGCAAAAAAGAATATTAAAGAGTGCCTGGCAAATCTATCAGGACATGAACTCTATGTCGCCAATTTTTATATGAAGACAAAAAAATATAAAGCGGCATTAAAAAGATATGAGTATATTGTTGAACACTATCCAGGATCTGAGGAGAGCAAAGAAGCCTTAAATAAGATCTCAGAGTGCCGTACTCTTGCAGATAAGAAATAAAACTCTTTACTTTCATCTGGTTTCAATATATAAAATTGAGGTTTTTTTGATAAAAAAGAGTGACAGGAGAATATAATATGTCAAAAGAGTGTACTATCTGCGGGAAGAAACCAATGGTTGGCAACAATGTCAGCCATGCGCATAATTTAAACAAAAGAAGATTCAACCCCAATCTTCAACGAGTTCGTGCTGTTGTCAAACAAGGCTGCGTTAGAAAAATCAAAGTCTGCACAAGCTGTATCAAAGCTGGAAAAGTTGTTAAAGCCGCATCGCGTGATTGTTTTTAGTTCTGAATTTTAAATTTTAAATTTTAAATTTTGAATTTTTAATCAGTTTTTAATCAAGGGTCATTCACCCGTTAAAAACTCAAAATTAAGAATTATTCAGT
>CAYZCC010000063.1:0-1808 GCA_964476805.1 uncultured Desulfobacula sp. | reverse complement strand
TTTTTAATCAAGGGTCATTCACCCGTTAAAAACTCAAAATTAAGAATTATTCAGTTTTTACTATGCGCTTCACATCAAAAACTTTTTTCACCTTTCTGATATCTGACATAATCTTTAAAAGCTGGTCTGAACTCTCCACCAGGAATGTAAAATAAAAAAGGTCAAGGCCGGTGTCTCTGGTTTCACTTTTTACACTTAAAATATTGGATTTATATTTACTGATAACAGAAGCGATATCTGCAAGAAGTCTTTGCCTGTCATCTGCCTGAACCTTTATACTGGCAGGATAAGATTCTGTAAAGCTGTCATTCCATTGCACCTCAATCAGACGTTCCCTGCTCATTTTCATGACATTAAGACAGCCCCTGCGGTGAATGGTGACTCCCTGTCCCTGGGTAATATACCCGGTGATAGGCTCTCCTGGCAAAGGATTACAGCACTTTGAGAATTTAACCAGAATATCATCCAGCCCTTTGACTATTATCCCGGTACTCTCTTTTTTCTTCCACCTTTTGACCAGTTTCCGAAGGACGCTCTCCTCTTTCATCTCCTGTTTTTCAAATTCAGGCAGGGCTCTATTCCGAACCTGCTGGGGAGTAATTTTTCCAAAACCGACCTGGGCGATAAGATCATCAACTTTTTTAAAGCCAAAAGTGCCTGCAACTTTTCCGATCTGACCGGATTTAACAAGGGCATTAAAGTTTTTGTTGATCTCTTTAAAACTTTTTTCACACATCTCTCTGCCCAGAGAATAACTTCTCTCTTGTTCACGGGCATTTATCCAGGAACGGATTTTAGTTCTTGCTTTTACAGTCTTTACAAAATTCAGCCAGTCAGGGCTGGGGGTATGACCTTTGGTCGTAATGATCTCAACTTTATCACCGGTGTTAAGCTCATGGGTAAACGATACTATCTTCCCGTTTACCTTTGCTCCTGTGCACTCGGCCCCGACTTCAGTGTGTATCATATAGGCAAAATCCACAGGTGTCGCTTTTTGAGGCAGGGTTTTTATCTCTCCTTGAGGGGTGAACACATATATTTCATCAGGATACAAGTCAATTCGAACATTTTCAAGGAATTCATCAGGGTCATTAAAATCTTTCTGATTTTCCACAAGTTTGGAAATCCAGGCAAACAGCTCTCTTGTACTTTGATCAGCATTTGTACCCTCTTTATAGCTCCAGTGAGCAGCAATTCCTGACTCTGCGATTTTATCCATATCACGGGTTCTGATTTGAATTTCAACCCGGTCACCATTCGGCCCCACGACTGTGGTATGAATGGACTGGTACATATTGGGTTTTGGATTTCCAATATAATCCTTTATTTTATAGTAAATTGGCTTCCATAATGAGTGGGAGTGTATGGCACCCATGGCCTCATAACACTGGGGGATTGTATCAAGAATGATTCGAAAAGCGATGACATCATAAACCTCCTCAAATTCAAGGTTCTGGGAAATCATTTTCTGATAAATACTGTAATGCTGTTTATACCTTCCCTTTATTTCACACGCCAGGCCCGTCTCCTTCATTTTTTCATGAAGCGCTGCATTTACCTTTTTAATATGCTTTTTTTTTTCATCCTTTGCTTTATTAACAAGCGCATCTATACGTTCATACTCCTTTCTTAAAGTATAATAAAAAGCGATCTCTTCCAGCTCATATTTTATCCAGAATATTCCAAGACGTGCTGCTATGGGAGCATAGATATCCAGGGTCTCCTGTGCAACCGCGGCCTGTTTTTCAGGTTTTCCATGATATTCAAGCGTCCTCATATTATGAATTCTGTCGGCAAGCTTGATCAAC
>CAYZCC010000062.1:9566-10798 GCA_964476805.1 uncultured Desulfobacula sp. | reverse complement strand
AGCACCGCGAATCTCTTCCACCGGCGCATCTTCATGAATTTCAAGCCCTTTTATCACGAAAAGGAGGATCGTGAATTACAATCTTTCAAATATGGCAGCCGCACCCATGCCGCCGCCTATGCACATGGAGACGATACCATACTTGCCTTTAACTTCTTCAAGGTTGGCAAGACAGGTTGCCGTCAGTTTTGCTCCGGTACATCCCAGGGGGTGACCCAGCGCAATGGCACCGCCGTGGATATTAATTCTCTCCATATATTTTTCAAGGTCAAGCGCTCTGATGCTGTAAAGTGCCTGGGAGGCAAAGGCTTCATTGATTTCATAGATATCTATATCATCAATGGTCATGTCTGTCTGTTGAAGCACTTTTGGAATGGCATATCTGGGTCCCACACCCATCTCGTCGGATTTGCAGCCGATGGTTGCATAGGAGAGAAGTTTGGCAACGGGTTTAAGCCCAAGCTCATCACACTTCTCCTTTGAAGCAATAATGGTTGCAGCGGCGCCGTCAGTTGTCTGGGAGGAGTTGCCTGCTGTGACAGAACCGGTTGCAGAGAAGACGGTTCTCAGTTTTCCAAGACCTTCAGGTGTGGATTCTCTTATGCCGTCATCATGCTCAACAGTGAACTGCTCTCTTTTGTATGTGCCGTCTGACTGCTTGACATATCGATAGGCAGGTGTTGGCACAATCTCTGTAAAAGACCGTTATCCCTTGCGTTTGCAGCTTTTGTCTGGGAGTTAACAGCAAACTTGTCCTGATCTTCCCGGGATACATTATAACGGGAAGCCACATTTTCTGCTGTGACTCCCATGGAGATATACATTTCAGGATTTGTCCTTGTAAATTCAGGGTGGGGGCGGGGATTATATCCTCCCATGGGAACAAAAGTCATGGATTCAACACCGGCTCCAATGGTGATATCTGACCATCCCATCTGGATTTTTGAAGATGCAAGGGCAATGGCTTCAAGGCCTGATGCACAGAATCGGTTGATCACAGCACCTGAGACTTTATCAGGGAACCCTGCCATTTTAGAGGCAATTCTTCCCAGGTTGAGTCCCTGTTCTGCTTCAGGAAATGCGCATCCCAGCATCACGTCATCAATATTTTCAGGATTCAGGTTTTCTGTTTTTTCAACAGCAGATTTCATGATAAATGAAATAAGCTCTTCCGGCCTTGTCTGGTTAAACTGACCTCTCTTCTGCTTGCAGCCCGGGGTTCTTACTGATTG
>CAYZCC010000062.1:9103-9556 GCA_964476805.1 uncultured Desulfobacula sp. | reverse complement strand
TTTTGAGCATGTGGTCGATTCTTGCAATGGTTTTTCCCTCTCTGCAAAAATCAACAAACGCTTCCCGCTCAAGTTTAAGAATGGTCTCCTCATCCACTTCACTGCCCACATTAACATCACCGCCGCTCATGACATATGCGATTCGTTTTGCAAGAAATGCATCATACTCACTCATGAAATTACCGTTGAGCATGTTAAAAATTTCAGCATTCACCATGCCCTGGCCTGCATTTCCCGTCACCTTTAAAGGTTGCTTTTGAGGCGGTGCATAGCCGTCGTCAACCATTTTCAGGACATCTTTTCTGGCTTCTCCAATCAGGTTGTCACGATTCATGACAATCCTGTCAGACATACCAAGGTATCCATTGCTCTGTGCCTGGGCTGCTGACATGGATACGGCTGCCATGGCAATCTTCATGAATGCAGGAACAAAAAGTTTTGCAAGATCAATAT
>CAYZCC010000062.1:0-9093 GCA_964476805.1 uncultured Desulfobacula sp. | reverse complement strand
TATCTTTATATGTTTTTGCAGGAAGTGCATGGATATATTTTTTCCACAGATTCATGGTGCCGCCACCTGCAGGCAGCAGACCGACTCCGATCTCCACCAGCCCCATAAAAAGATCAGAGTGGGCAACTATTTTATCTGCTGCAAGACAGACTTCACAGCCACCACCGAGCACCATGCCGTATGGTGCTGCAACCACAGGGAATGAAGCATATTTTGTTTTTTGAATTCTCTTGTGGCCGTTTTGAATGAATTCGTCAATTTCACTATATTTTTTTTCATGACAGAGTTTTGAAATAAAGCTGAGATCTGCTCCTGCTGAGAAAGCACCGGGCATGCCACCGGCTTCATTGCCAATAACAAGGCCTGTGCCGTTTTCATCCACATAATCAAGGGTTTGCGCCATTATATCCATTATTTCAGCATTGAGGGCATTCATTTTTGTATGAAATTCAAGGCAGAAAACACCATCGCCAATATCCACCAGGCTTGCAGATCTGTTTCCCAGGACAGTTTTATCATTGCCCTTGGCTGCTGCGATGGAGACCATGTTCTTACTCACAGGAACACTTTTATAGGCGCCAGAAACAAAATCATAAAAATGTTTAATGCCGTTTTTCAGCTTGTAAAAACTGCTGTTACCCTTTGCAACCATATCCTTAACATTGGCAGGGACTTCAAGGCCATCTTTTTCCATACGCTCAACAACCTCTTGCACGCCATAGGCATCCCACATTTCAAAGGGGCCCATCGCATAATTGTAACCCCATTTCATGGAGTTATCAATCTCAATAACAGTATCCGCTATTTCAGGAATCCTGTTTCCAGCATACTGAAAGCTGTTGGCTACCGTTTTCCAGGCAAATTTTGCGCCTTTGTCATCGCCTTTCAGAACGGTTTGGATTTTTTCTTTTAAACTCTTTTTTTTCTTTGCCTCGTCAATACATCGAAAGCTTGGTCTTACAAGGTCTTCGTATTCCATTGTGGAAAGGTTCAATACTTTTCTGATCTTTTTCCACTCCGGCGTCAGTTCAGTTTTATAAAATCCGCTCTGGGTTTTATTCCCCAGCAGATTCTTTTCTGCCATCTTATCAATAAACTCAGGCAGAACCATGGTTTCTCGCTGCTCATCATCAGGGCAGAGGTCATAGGAGTTTTTACAGACATGCATCATGATATCCAGACCCACAAGATCGCAGGTTTTAAAGACAGCTGTTTTGGGCCTGCCAAGGGCAGGGCCGAAAATGGCATCCACTTCAGGTATGGTCAGGTGATCCTCTTCCATGAATTTCATGACAGCAGCGATACTCTGGATGCCGATTCTGTTCCCCACAAAGTTTGGCGTATCCTTTGCCCATACAATGCCTTTACCCAGGTTTTTTTCACCAAAATCCGCTATAAAATCAAGCACTTCAGGAAGTGTGTCCGCCCCCGGGATCAGCTCAAGAAGATGCATATATCTGACCGGGTTGAAAAAATGGGTTCCCATGAAGTGTTCCCTGAAATCCTGAGAAAAATCTTTGCAGATATCTTTCAGGAGAATGCCGGAAGTATTTGTAGAAATAATGGCATCTTTTTTTTTAAATTTATCTATTTTGGTAAAGAGTTCTCTTTTAATTTTCAGGTTTTCAACAACGACTTCAATGATCCAGTCACACTCTTTTAAAGTGTCAATATCATCTTCAATGTTGCCAATGGAGATCAGACCGGCATCTTTTTTATTGAAAAAGAGGGAAGGGCTGGAAGCCAGGGCACTATCCAGACCTGCTTTTACAATCCGGTTACGGGCAGCCGGGTCATTTTTTTCTTCATCACTTAAATCAAATGGAACAATATCCAGGAGCTGTACTTTTACACCCGTACCGGCAAGCAGGGCTGCAATACCTCCTCCCATTATCCCAGAGCCTATAACAGCGGCTTTTCTGATTTTTCTTGTCATTGTATCCTCCTATATAAAGGTTAATTATCAGCGTTATGAATGAATATTCATTTCTAATAACAGATAATTATAGCAGTTGTCAAGAGATAATTTAAGAAAAATTATCATTCAATTACAAATTGTTATCCATATAATCTTTGATAATAAAACAGGTGTTCCCACGATTTTTTAAAAAAAATATTATGAATGTGCATTCATATACCGCTTTAAATGCCTTGTAAAAAGCATAAAGGTTTGATAGTGTGCCAGAGAATTTTAAATAAATTTTAAGGTATACTTGATAACCGGAGATTTTGAATGCCAAGAGAATACCCGAAAGTCAGACCCTCTGAAAATATGAATATAGATTCAGTTGTAAATTTTATTTTAACACTTCAAAGAGAATCCGGGGATATCCCCTGGTACACGAATGGTAAAACAGATCCCTGGGATCTTGTGGAGAGTGTCATGGGATTGAACATTGGAAAGCAGTTTGATGCCTCTCTTAAAGCCTTTGAATGGTTGAAAAATATGCAGAATAAGGATGGCTCATGGTATTCATCATATATCAATGGAAAACCAGAGGATAAAACCTGTGAAACCCATATGGCCGCTTATATCAGTGTCGGTCTTTTCCATACATGGCTAAGCTGCAAAAAGACAGCGGTCCTGAAGCACTACTGGCCAACAATGGAAAAAGGTATTAATTATGCCATCAGCCTGCAGACAGAAACAGGTGAAGTCTACTGGGCCAAAAGCCCGGAAGGCAAAGTAGATCCCATGTCTCTTTTAACAGGATCCAGCTCTATTTTCATGAGCCTGAAATGTGCGCTTGCCATTGCCAGGATACTTGGGAAAATGCAGACATCATGGCAGAGAGCGTTTGATAAACTTGGCAGATCCATCAGGGAGAATAGGCACCTTTATAATGTAAGCAAATCCAGATACGCCATGTACTGGTATTATCCCATATTAAGCGGTGCGATGACAGGAGAGAGGGCAGACAGAAGAATCTCAAAATACTGGAATAAATACGTAATAGAGGGGCATGGGGTAAAATGTGTGTCTGACCAGCCCTGGGTCACCATTGCAGAGACATCAGAGCTTGTTATGGCCTTATGTGGCATGGGGTGTTTTAGAAAAGCCGGGATTCTCTTTTCCTGGATTCAGGATCGGATATATGAGGACAAAACATTTTGGAGCGGTTATACCTATCCTGATATGGTGATCTGGCCTGAAGAGAAAATCTCCTGGACCAATGCAGTGGTTCTCATGGCAGCAGATGCTTTGTATTCTCTCACTCCTGCTTCTAAACTTTTTAACCATAATCCAACTGTTAACTGCGGGCAATACCTGCTTTAGATCGGTTTAAAACAATGATAAAGGATCTTCGCCCCTACTATATCAAGCAGCTCTGGTACAGGCTTCAGCATATTTATATCCGCCGTAAACTGGCTCCCCAGTTAAAATATCTTGGGAGAAACCCTTTTATTGTAAAACCATGGTATATTGAAATATTTGGCAGCCCTGTCACAGTAGGAGACCATATTACCCTTCTGGGATGTTCAGATAAAAAAACACGCCTGACGGTCTGGTCAGACCAAAAAAATATTGACGGTATCATTATCGGTGATCACGTTTTGATCTCACCCGGTGTGAGGATAAGTGCGGCCAGCAGCATAAAAATTGCCGATTCCTGCATGCTGGCAAGTCATGTCTATATAAGTGATTCAGACTGGCATGGTATTTATGACCGCTCCATGCCGCCGGTTGAAACAGGAAGGGTTGTACTCAAAGAGAATGTATGGGTCGGTGACAGTGCCATCGTATGTAAAGGCGTGACGATCGGTGAAAACAGCATCATTGGTGCAGGATCTGTTGTCACCTGTGATATTCCTGACAATGTGATTGCAGGGGGAAACCCTGCAAAAATACTAAAACACCTTGATCCAGACAGACCCATCACCGCCCGGAAAGATAGATTTTCAGATGTTGATGAAATGAATCATGCCCTTGAAACTGCAGAAAGACAATCCCTTAAAAATAATTCACTCATGGGCTGGATCAGATCCCTGTTGTGAAAAAACAGCAGGGTGTTCTTGTAAAAGAAGCAAATAAGATGTTTAATCGCAGGGTCGTCAAGTTTTATGTAACGATGAAATTGTGGGTAAATTAATCTCTATAAATAGTTGATTAATCAACTATGAATAAGAATTCAAAACCCGCATAAATTCTATAACTAATACTTCTTATTGTTTAATTCGTTTATTTTCTTCTAAAAAAAATATTTTTTTACTTGACAGAGCAATCAGAATACAGCTATTTAATAGTTATGAAATAGATATATTGGCGCCAGTCTGTTTCAAATAAAGCAGCTGATTTTTATAAAGGAGAGGCTTGTATGTCTTCAAACAAATTTTTCAAGCATGAGGGACCGTGGTCAGATGCAAATGAGCCTCTTATGTGCAGTGACACAGGGGATTGGCGAAGCAAACGTCCGGTAGTTGACAAGGAAAGCTGTATTTTTTGCGGTTTTTGTGCAATCTATTGTCCCATCCAGGTGATGGAGATGGTTGAAAACTCTCATTTTACTCCAGATCTGGGTTTTTGTAAGGGGTGCGGAATCTGTGCCAAAGAGTGTCCCAAAAAAGCAATCACCATGGTGGCAGAGGGGGATTTTTAATATGGATGTAAAAGTAAAACCAAAATCACAGATTCAGGTGATAACAGGAAATGCCGCAGCAGCCATTGGGGCGAAACTTGCCCGCCCTGACGTGGTAGCAGCATACCCCATTACACCCCAGACCGAGATCATAGAACAGATTTCTGCATTTCATGCCAACGGAGATATGGATTGCGAACTGGTGACGGTTGAAGGTGAAAATTCAGCCATGAACGCTGTGATGGCAGCTTCCCTTGCCGGCGGCAGAGTATTTACAGCCACCTCTTCCTGGGGACTTGTATTCATGTATGATGCCATTCTTGCAACAGCAGGGGCAAGAGCGCCGGTTGTCATGGTGAATGTAAACCGTGAAACTCCTGGAATTATTGCTGTCGCTTCAGGACAGCAGGATATGATTTCCACAAGAGATACAGGCTGGATCTTTCTCATTGCAGAAGACTGCCAGGAGGTTATTGACCTTGTGATTCAGGCCTACCGGCTTGCTGAAGATCATGATATTCAGGTGCCGGTTATGGTCCATTATGACGGATTTTATCTCTCCTATCTCTCCGAGGGCGTTGATGTCCCTTTTCAGGAAGATGTGGATAAGTTTCTCTGTGTGTTAAAGGATCAGCCGGAAAGGGTCAAGCTGACACCGGGAGAAAAACTTGGCTGCGGATCACATGGTATCCTTGGTGGCTATTTAGAACTGAGATACAAGCATGTTTCAGCCATGGAGCGATCCAAGGCTAAATTTGAAAAGATTGATAAAGAATTTGAAGATATTTTCAGCAGAAGTTACGGCGGCCAGATTGAAACGTATCAAATGGATGATGCAGATGTGGTTCTTGTGGGATCAGGATCCATGTGCGGCACGATTAAATCTGTGATTGATAAAAAGAGAGAAGCGGGTGTCAAAGTCGGTCTCTTAAAGATTAGAATGTACAGACCATTTCCCTCAGAAGTCATGGTTAAAGCCCTTAAGGGTAGAAAAGCCATTGGTGTTGTGGACCGAAGTCTTAATTTCGGATTTAAAGGCGGTCCTATATACACGGAGCTAAAATCTTTTGAAACACAGCTGGAGGGTGCCAGAATGATCAGCTTTATTGATGGGATTGCAAATACAGATATCACAACAGCCAATGTCAGCCAGATGATTGATACCACATGCGACCTTGCTGAAAGCAGAGATGTTCGTGAAGTGACATGGGTTTCATATCCAGAAGCCCAGGAAACCAGTGATTCAAATAAGTGAGGGCTTTAATTATGGCGAAAAAAGGGAAACTGACAAAAGTCCTGGATTATTTAAAACATGATGATCCATTCTCAAAAGGCGTCGCATTCTGCCCCGGATGCGGGCTTGAACACCTGATACGATTTATCCCAAGGGTGCTTGGCAATGATATTGTGATTACAGGAACCCCTTCATGCTCAGCGCCTGTGCTGCTTGGACAGAACAAGCAGTCATGGCATAAACTCTCCTATTTTGGGACGTTAATGACGGGTGCGGCTGCAAATGCCACCGGCCTTGCCAGATATTATAAAAAAGCCGGTATTGATAATACGGTTGTCTGTTTTAACGGCGATGGAACAGCGGCTGATATCGGATTTGGTAATCTGTCAGGCGCTGCCGAGAGAAATGAACCATTTATCTATATCTGTTATGATAATGAAGGGTATATGAATACCGGTATCCAGAAAAGTGGTACCACTCCCTTTGGCGCAAATACAACCACCACACCGATAGGTTCAATTACCAAAGGCAAAAATTTAAGAAGAATGAATCTGGCTCTGAAAATGGCCATGCACAAAATTCCTTATGCGGCGACTGCAACCTTGAGCAACCTGGAAGATCTTGCAAAAAAACTGCTCAAGGCAAAGGAAGCCAAGGAGAGAGGATTTGCCTTTCTGCATGTTTTTGCCCCCTGTCCAACGGGCTGGGGTTATGCTCCTGAAAATACCGTTGAAGTATGCCGCAGGGCGGTAAAGACAAATTATTTTCCGCTGTGGGAAGCTGAAAATGGTAAAATCAGAATGACCCAGAATATCAAAAAACCCAAACCGGTATCCAGCTATACCGAGTTGATTAAAAAATTTGCTCATCTCAGTGAAGGCGATCTTGAAGTGCTTCAGGAAGATGTCGATTACGAATACTGTATGCTGGGTGGTTTGAGTGTACTGGAAGCAGAGTGTCAGCTTCCCCTGTCTGCAGAAGATTAAAAGGAGGGAACCGTATCATGCGTGAAGTGAGATTCCATGGCAGAGGCGGCCAGGGTGTTGTGACAACATCAAAGATTCTTGCCAATGCTTTTGTCAGAACCCACCAGTTTGGCGCCAGCTTTCCAATGTTTGGGTTTGAACGAAGAGGCGCTCCTGTTACTGCGTTTGGAAGATTCTCAGATCAGCCTGTCAGGGAGAAGACACAGATATATAATCCAGATATTCTTGTGGTGCTTGACCCCAGCCAGAAAAATTCCAAACGTGTATTCAAAGGGCTGGAACCCGGCGGCATGATGCTGCTCAATGACAGTGATGACACACTGAGCGTCTTTCATGAAAACTTGAAAAAAGTGGGGGTGATTGATGCAAATAGAATTGCAATGGAAGAGATGGGTCATCCAATACCCAATACGGTCATTGCAGGAGCGTTTGCAAAAATGTCAGGATTGCTGGATGTTGAACCGTGCTGTGAAGCTTTGCAGGATTATTTTTCCGGCAAAAAGCTTGAGGCAAATAGGGTGTGTGCAAAAAGAGGATTTAAAGAGGTGAAAATATATGAGTTGTGATTTTTGAGTGGTGAATGGTGAGGAAAATCGATACATCTCAAGAATCATAAGTCAAAATTAGAAAGAAAGGAGCTGTTATGCTGAGATGGGGAATGGTAATAGACGTAAAAAGGTGTATCGCCTGCTGGGGCTGCACCATTGCATGTAAGGAAGAGCACTTTCTTCCTCCTGGAGTCTTTTTTAACAGAGTACTCATTGGAGAGACAGGAAAGTTTCCATCATCCAGTAAACTGATCTATCCGATTCTTTGTAATCACTGTTCTGAAGCGGCCTGCGTGTCGGCATGTCCCACAGGAGCAACGTTTATCAGGGAAGATGGAATTGTTGAAGTGAATGACAATAAATGTGTGGGATGCAGGGCATGTCTTGTCAGCTGTCCATACCAGCAGCGGACATATTATGACAAAGAGACAAAGCAGAAAGAATATTTTCCCGGACAGGGTAAAACAGCAATGGAGCTGCTTGGAGAAAAACTCTATCCTTTTAAGGAAGGCACAGTGATCAAGTGCAATTTCTGTACAGAAAGATTGGAAAATGGCCAGAAAAAAGGACTCGAGCCTGGGAAGGATGAGGCGGCATCACCGGCATGTGTGAATATCTGTCCTGTGAATGCAAGGGTGTTTGGCAACCTTAATGATCCGGACAGCGAGATCAATCGTCTGATCATGGAAAAAAAAGGGAAACAGCTCCGGAAAGAATTTGGCACTGAACCGGCAGTGTATTACATCGATTAATAAACAGGGGGAAACATGACCTATAAAACAGATGAAATTTGGGAAGACAAATGGGTAAATACCACCTGTGGCGTATGTTATTGCGGTTGCGGCGCAAAGGTGAGGGTGGTCAACGGCCAGCCAGTTAAAATTGAAGGGATAAAAGAGAGTACCATGGGGGGTGCAAATTCAGGCCTCTGTGGTAAAGGTGTGGCCGGCTTGATGTATTATCATGATCCCAACCGTATCAAAAAACCGCTCCTGAGAACCAACCCGGAAAAAGGCATTGGTGTTGATCCGAAGTGGAAAGAGATTGAGTGGGATGAAGCCCTTGACATGATCGCCACAAAAATGAAAAAGATCATGGAGGATGATCCCAACAAGATTCTTTTTACCAACCAGACCATGAGGGCAAGTGATGGACCGCATAATCATCCCTATTTTTATGCCCAGGCGTTTGGTGTGAAAAATAACGGGAACTTTATTATCGGCGGCGGCAGTCTCCACTGCGGTAATGCCTGTCATATGTTAGGTGGTTTGATCCACGGTGCCTGGTCAATTGCTCCGGACTGGCGTTATACAAAATATGTTCTCAAATGGGGATCCAGTAAGGGCACCGGTTCCGGACATTCCGCCATGACCAATGCACGGTTGCGTGCGGATGCAGTCAGGCGGGGAATCAAGGAGATTGTTTTTGATCCCATGGGTAATTTTGCCGGCGGCAAGGCAACCGATTGGGTGGCAATCCTGCCGGGAACGGATACAGCAGTGGGTCTGGCAATCGCCAACTATATTGTAAATATCCGTAAAGAGATGGATATGCTGTATCTGAAGGCCAAAACCAATTTCCCATATCTGATAAAAAATGACGGTACTTACATGCGCCATAAAGAGAGCGAAAAGCCGTTAATCTATGATGAAAAAGAGGGTGTCATCAAAGAGTATGATGATGAGACGCTTGAATTTGAAAGCTGTGCACTTGAGGGCGAGTATGAGTATGAAGGCGACAAAGTTGGA
>CAYZCC010000061.1:8234-11026 GCA_964476805.1 uncultured Desulfobacula sp. | reverse complement strand
ATTTAATTTCGATAATTTGATATATCCATGTTGAGCCGTTTGATAATTTTCTGGATAGAGGTTCTTTCAAGCCCGCTGATTCTGGCTGTTTCAGAAATATTTCCCTTTGTATCCTTAAAAATATTGTGAAGATAATTTCTTGAAAAAATATCCAGGACTTCTTTCTTGGCATCAGAATAACGGGTGGGACTCCTGGTGTTTGTAGTTAATTCTACACTATTTTTTCCTTCAACTGTTTGAATAAGGGCAAGATCAATCTTTTTGCCATTGGAAAAAACCGCCAGTCGTCTGACATAGTTCAACAGCTCCCTGACATTTCCCTTCCATCTCTTTCTTGATAAATATCCTAAAGCAACCGGGTCAATTTCCATGGGGTCTAAGTTTAATTCACGACAACTTGTTTTGATAAATTCCCTGACCAACACCGAGATATCCTCTCTCCTCTCTCTTAAGGGAGGCACTTTGATTGATAATACATTAAGCCGGTAATACAGATCTTCACGGAAACTGCCGTCAATAATTTTCTGTTTAAGGTTTTGATTGGTGATGGCAATAATTCTGACATCGACAACCTTAGAGGAGTTGCTGCCGACTGGTTTAACTTCCTTGTCCTGTAAAAATCTTAACAGTTTTGCCTGAATTGCAGGAGAAATATCTCCAATTTCATCTAAAATCAGTGTTCCCTTGTCTGCAGATATAAAAAAGCCGTCCCGATCTTTGTCTGCTCCGGTAAACGCACCTTTAATATGCCCGAAAAGTTCACTTTCGAGAAGTTGTTCCGGGATTGCAGGACAGTGCAGGGCATGGCAGGACGCTTTTCTCCTGCTGGACAGGTTATGAATAATTCTTGCAATATAATCTTTTCCGCTCCCAGACTCCCCGGTCACAAGCGTGGCATAGTCTGTTGCTGCAATTGCTGTAATCTTCTCTTGAAGCCGTTTCATATTACTGCTTTCACAAATCAGTTTCGTGTCCGGCTTTAATTTTTCTATCATGTTCTGAAGACGTTCGTTTTCAATTGAAAGTCTGTAGTGTTCAATGGCTCTTTCGACAGTATGATAGAGTGTCTCCCTCTCAACAGGTTTTGTCAGAAAATCCCAGGCCCCTTTTTTCAGGGCTTTTACAGCGGTCTTAACTGTGCCATGACCTGTTATCATTATAACGCAGAGGTGAGGATTGAGATTTATTCCTGAATTGAGCAGTTCCTGTCCGTTGATTCCCGGCATACGAAGATCGGAAAGCATAATGCCAACACTTTTCTTGTTTAACACCTCAATGGCGTCCTCTCCTGAATGAGCGCCAATAATATCTATGTATGTGAATTTTTTTTTAAGATTCCTTATGATTCCAATTAAAAAATCTCTATTATCATCAACCACAAGAATGGAAAATTTACTTTTCAACGTTCATCCTTTCAACAGGGAAATAGATATTAAAACAAGCACCTTCGTCACTTTTAACTTCTATGCGGCCGCCAAGTTCATTGATAAATCCATAGACAACAGCAAGACCTAATCCGGTGCCCATACCCACATCCTTTGTTGTAAAAAAGGGATCAAATATTGAGTTCAGTATGTTTTCAGGGATTCCGGGGCCATTGTCATAAATAGAGAGCAGAACCTCCTTTTTATTCTCTGCCAGAGTGGTTGTAATTTTAACTTTACCGCCT
Source organism: uncultured Desulfobacula sp. (assembly GCA_964476805.1). Taxonomy (GTDB): domain Bacteria; phylum Desulfobacterota; class Desulfobacteria; order Desulfobacterales; family Desulfobacteraceae; genus Desulfobacula. Next base: position 9,357 of record CAYZCC010000061.1, on the reverse strand, counting down.
TTTTCCTGCAGTGCATCAAAGGCATTGATCCATATATTAGTTAAAATCTGCTCAAGAATTGATGCATCACACTTAATGTCAGGCAGTTGTGATTTCAAAGAGGATTCGATCTGGATTCCTTTTGAAGCGGACTGAGTCTGAAACACCTTTATGGCATCTTTGACAACATCATTGATACAGCATATTCCTGTAATCACCTGTTTAGGCCTGGAGAGCTTTAACAGCTCCTGTACAACTTTTTTAACGCTTCTGGTATGCTTTTCAATAATTTTGATATCTTCAATGGTATCGGGTTCTTCTACAGCATCTTTGACTAAATCAGTATAACAGCTGATAACACCCAGTGGATTATTAATTTCATGGGCAACACCTGCTGCAATTTTGCCAACAGCACTGAGTCTTTCCGCCTGTTGCATTCTGTGTGACATCTGCTTTTCCATTGTAATTTCACGTGCATACAGCACAAATCTTAAATTAGCCTGTGCTCTTTTTGGCAGTGGATACAGCTCGACTCTGAAAGATCTGTTATCCACTGTTTTTACTTCCTGACTGATGGGGGCCTCTTTTTTTAACATCTGATCAAGAATATTGGTTTTAATATTTTCATATGTAGCTGAAATGAGAAATTCTTTTAACTCTTTTTCACGGTTTTTTTTACTTCTCTTTAAAAGAATATTATGGCTGCCCCTGTTTGCCATGAGAATATGACCTTCTTTATCAATTAACAAAAGCGGGTCAGCAATCCCCTCAAAAACAGATTGAAGCATATCATTTTGAAATCTGACATTTGAAAATGCCTGAATATTTTCTATTAAAATGGCCAGTTGTTTCCCCAGCCCTAATAAGACAGAGTGGTTCAACTCTTTTAAATCTGGTTTTGCAGGCCATGATATGGATAAAATTCCCCAGTGACTCTCCTGGGATTTTACTGGAAGATATAAAGAGTGATCAATGGATCGTATTTCATCTTTCCAGAGAATCTCTTTTATATCATCATTTAATCTTTTAATTTTTAAATGGCTGTTCCAGGCATAAGATTTTTCTGAGGCAATCGTACAGTGATATATTACCTGATCCGCACCAAATCTTTTCCCGATACTCTCAAGTGCACCGGAGATTACCT
>CAYZCC010000061.1:0-8224 GCA_964476805.1 uncultured Desulfobacula sp. | reverse complement strand
TTACCTGCTCAGTATTTAAAGACCCGCCGAATCGGGAGAGTATATCCACAAAAAGCTTTACATCCGCTCGATGCTTTTCTGCTTTGTCATTGATCTCTTTGGTTCTGTTTCTTACTTTTTTTTCAAGATTCTGGGCATAACCTTCCAGCTCATTTCTTGCATCAGAAAGGCATAGCGCAAGCTCGCCAACACCCTCTATCAGACCTTCAATTTCATCTTTCTCTTTTAATCCGTCAATGATCTTAAGCTCCTGCTCCCCTGAAAACTGAGTTTTAAAGATGGTTGTCAGATTTTGGAGGTTTCTCATGACAAGGCGGTCGAAAAACAGGGAAATAAGACCGGCAAAAAATAGAATGCCCACCAGATAAAAAGTAAAATATTTGGAAGTCACCTCCTTTGCAGGGCCTTTAATCATATCAACTGGAAACCCTGCAACCACAACACCTCCTACTTCACCCGGTGTATAGTGAAATCCATTTTTGTCTCCATAGATTTCCAATAACTCAACAGGTGCATCCTCGGGTGCACCATGGCAGTGCATGCAGGAGTCCTTAAAAACAACGGGCCGTGCCACAATATGATATTCGATTTTTTCTACCATTGCATCATCTTCCCACATGGTAAGGTTTTTGTTTTTACCAAATTTTGTAATCAAACCGGCTTCAAAGTCATTCGGGGTTGATTCCGGATTTCGAGGTTTTTTTGAAACTCTCCGATAGTGGTAGGGCTGATCATCACTTATATTGAGACGTGCCATCACCTCTCTTGAAATGTAGGATGAGGACATTGCTTTTAAGATGAACCGATCTTCAGGAAGGGAATCAAACATCTCAGGACGTAAGACAGTTTTAACATAATCCTGTACGGCATTGGATTGAGCCAGCAGCATTCGAGAGCGCTGACTGATCTGTGCTTCCAGTATGGAATTAAAATGGAAATAGAGAATAATGCTGATGCAGCCGCCAAGAGCCAATGCAAAAAGTACCAGCCCGGTAATGAATTTCATTCTAAGGTTCAAACTTGTTAAAAACATGGATGATTCTCCCTTACTAATTTATATCAAAATAGATAATCCAAATATAAATTGCAAGGTTTGAGTTTTAAAGAATTCCTGATTACAATACATTATCAACGGGCGTTTTTAAAAGTGTGAAAATATCAAGAGAATCACCCGCTTCAGGCTGTTTTTACCGATTAAAGGACAAATAAGACATAGCCGACGACAATAAGAATGACTACCAGCACCTCCACAGCTGTAATTTTGGTGATCATCATGCTGATCTTCCGTTGGGACGGATCCATCTTCAGTACCATTTGGTTCATCAAAAAACGGAAAAAAAGAGTGACGGGTGTGTTCTTCATAAAGAGGCGTATATACTCCCTGATTCCTCTGATCCAGAGCAGAAAAGAATCATCATCACTAACGGGACCATTAAAGGAGACAATTTTGACCTTTAAGATTCCCTCTTGATGGAAAAAAATAATATTTTTTTCAAATGGGTCAGACAACTTGATTTTCATAAATTCGGAGGTGTTATCTGGATATAAAACGGTACCGGTGATAGAAAATTTTTCCTGGGTTGCATAATCTTTGATTTTTGCGGAAAACAGGGGGTCTCTCTGTTTGAAATCTGTTATGAACCAGTGAGGGTTCAGCCGCAGGAGGCGGTCCTGGGGGAAGAGAAGTTTTAAATCAAAATCCTCTGGTATCTGCAAACCAAGGTCGAATTCCTGTGAGACACCCTTTGAAGGTATCTCTATGGAGCGATGAGCAGAGGACATGGCAGCATAGGGTGAAAGGTCTTGTTTTGTATCCTTGCCCGCAGACTTATCTGAGTGGGGGTCGAAAAAAATCCTTTGCTCTTATGGTATGGACCGATGGCGATGATGTCACAGCCAAGCTCTTTTGCCACCTTTGCAATGGTGTTTTCAATGGATCCGGTTCGCTGGAGAAAAACAGCCTGTGATGCACTTGAATAAGTGGTTTGGATTCGCTGCCAGTCTAAAGCGATCTCTTCTGAAACCTGAGTTTCAACATGATCAAGAAATGCTGTATGGGTTTTACTTGAATTAAGCCAGTCATCACCAGTCATGGATTGCCAATCTTCATCAAGAACGGTGAGCACACTTACTTTAAGGTCAGGATCAGCAGTTGATTTCTTAAATATCAATGCTTCGGCTTTTTTGGCGCCTTCAGTGCCATGGGTGCAGAGAAGGGCATGTTTAAACATAGGAAGCTCCGTTAAACACAACGATTAAAAGACCCGGTTTCTTAAAGTCAAATAGTCCATGGCCGGTTATCATCCTACCGGCCATGGCACACGGGATACTTTTCTATGAATTTTTACTGTTTATACCATCCATTTGGTGAATAGTAACACAAAAAAAGTGGTGATCAGACAAAAAATCAGCGCAGTCATATCCTCATTGCGCTCACTGGAAAAAACTGAAAGCGCATGCTCCTCCAGTTCCTCAACATTGGCACCTTCGGCAATAGTTGAAGATCCTTTACCAGAATCACCGGTTTCACTGGTCATTTTTTTTTCATTATCACTCATATTCAACTCCTTGTTTGCAGGTTAATTTAAAACAACATCTTTGACAAGCCACAGAACAACAAAAAATGAGAGCACTGCCTTGGTGACTCCTGAAATGACACCGATAACAATGGGCCATCCACCTGCCTGGGTAACGGCTTTTTTGGTTATCTGCATGCCAAGACCGATCAGTCCGAAAGCAAAAAACCAGATCATAAAATCAGTCAGGGTGACCACTGTTTTTGATTTTTTATGAACCTGTTTTACAGCATGTGCAATAGCGCCTTTAACCTCTTTGGATAGCGTTATTGTTTTCGCTTTAACTCCGGCGAGAACTTCTTCAAGCTGTGCCATGCGGGCACGACCTGTTTTGTCAAATGCTTTTTTATTATTGCGGTCATCATAATTACCTGCAATCTGTCTCTGTTTAATCAGATCCTCTACTGCGGCAAGCTGATTTGGTTTAAGGTTTGAAAATTTACCTGCTTCCATGGCACCATTGAGTGTTTCCCACTCTTCAGTCGTCACCTGGGTCCGGTCATTATAGGAGACATCAATATATTTACCTTTATAGTGGTGTGGAGGTGAAAAAAGACCGGTTGATGACATGACAAACAAAATTAAAAATCCAATGATAAAAAGAGGGAATTTATCAATAACAACAGATTTAAAACTCAGTTTCTGTCCGGACTCTTTTCCGATCCAGGTGGCAAGTACCAGAACAATGATGGGAAGAAAAAGAACACGGGTAATATTAAAAATTTCTGCGACCTTAAGGGTTTCAATGTCCACGGCATTAAATGCAAGTGCGGCAGCAGCCACCTGTGCTGAATTTAAGATGCCTGTTCCTGCCCATGCGCCAAACTGTACAGGACTCATGCCGACAAGTTTACCGACGGTCGGGAAGACAAACATGCAGACAATACCAAAGGAGAGGATTGTACCGATGGTATACGCCATTTCAGTACTTTTGGCTTTAACAACCGGTGCAACGGCAACCGTCGCTGAAACACCACAGACACCCATGCCTGCAGAGAGCACTCCGGTCATGGATTTGGGCTGTTTAAATATATTTCCAAGCCACAGCACGAGAAAAACAGTCCCCAGAACAAAAAAACCAATGAGCCATACAGAGTAAACACCCAGTTTTGCAAGTTCGGCAAATGAATATCGGGCACCCAGCATGATAACACCCATTTTTAAAACAAATCTTGCACACTTTACACCGGCTTCTGCAAATTTTGGAATACCGTATGAGTTGGTCAGAATAACACCTGCAAGGATTCCCAAAACAACATAGTTAAGGTTGAGAACCTTATGTATTTTAAATCCAATCATGGGTTTAATTGAATCACTCATAATTTTGACAAGAGGTTCCAGATACCATCTGATGGCCATGGCCATGATCAGTATCATGACAATGCCACCAAGAGGTTGCAGAAAAAAACGGTCAAAAGTTGAATTTCCCGGTTCTTTAATAGAATTAATGATGGAACCAACAAGTGCTAATCCCCCAATAATAAGAGATAGCGTTACCTGGAGGTCCATTGATTTATGGACATACAGATACTTCATGACTGGCAATAGAACTCCTGTCTGCACAATGAGTCCGTAAATAAGTAATAGACCGCCCATGATGATGACCGGTATATGATCTTTAATGTTTGGCATATAGTCCTCCTTTGACAGTTGCCGTTAAAATTTACTGTTACTGTTTTTACACATAAATTTATGTGTCTGCTCTTTCTTATTGATAAAATTAATACTATTTTTTTTCAAAATTATTAATGCGGGGGATAAAATAGCTGCATAGTGTGTTTAATAGAAAATAACTGGCAGCAAAACCGACTGCAGTAAAGAGTAAACATGCGAAAGCCTCAAGCGGGGTCAGCGTTTCACTGTGTATAAATTTTATAAGCGGGTCCAATAGGTTTGTTCCGGCCATCAAAACAATCATTCCGGTAATACCAGAAAATACGGCTAAAGGGGTTAAGATAGTTTTGTTCATGCCGCTCTTAAAAAAAATAAATATTTCATTAATTCACCCATGATTCATCCACATCCATATAAGGGATTGCAAACTTCGTACCTAAGACAAATAATAATGGGTGTTGCTTGTCATTATTTGATATTAATTATTTTCAGCCTATTATTTTTTTGATTGATAGTTGATCAAAAAGATAGAATTGTTTCATTAGTGAGGCCTTAAGTTTTCACACAGTTTAAAATGTGTTGACTTGAAAACACACCGGGTCGAAGATTACTTTTTGGGGTGTGGCTGATCTGAATTTCACTCAACCGGCAGGGGGGGTGTCTGCATCGGTTGTCAATTTTATTATTGACAAGTTCAATTAAAAGAGCTAATTATCAATAAATCGCAGGCAGAAGTCTGAACAGGAAAATATAGATTTATAAATCAGCAGTTTAAACCACGAAGGTTGAAATTTCAGTTTAAGAATACTGAATCCTTTGTGGTTTTTTAGTTTTAACGGCAGGAAAAATAGATGCATATTTCAGAAGGTGTTCTCTCAGGAGAGGTGATAGCGACCGGGGCTGCAATTGCTGCTGTCGGAACGGCGGTCGGCTTGAAAAGCATTGATTACGACCGTATTGTACATGTGGCGATTTTAGCATCTGCTTTTTTTGTGGCATCTTTGATCCACATAAATATAGGACCTGCCAGTGTTCATTTGATCTTAAATGGAATCTTAGGGCTGCTGCTCGGATTTGCTTCAGTACCGGCGATTCTGACGGCTCTGCTTTTGCAGTCAACTCTTTTTCAATACGGAGGTCTGACCGCTCTGGGTGTCAATGTTGTTATCATGGCTGTGCCTGCTGTACTGGTTCACTATATTTTCATGCCGATTCTTGGTCGATCATCAAAACTAAATTTTATAGCAGGATTCCTGGCCGGTTTTTTTTCCATTTTGTTTTCTTCACTACTGCTGGGCATGGCTCTGTGGTTTACGGATAAAAATTTTTTCGAGACAAGTTCTGCCATTATCATAACTTATATTCCGGTTATGATCATTGAAGGTATTGTCACCGGTTTCTGCGTGACATTTCTTTTAAAAGTTTATCCTGAGATTGTTCCGAAAAAGTCATGAAAGGAGTTCAAATGAAATATATAATTGCGTTGTCTGTTTTTTTAGCGGTCATTCCGGCAGGCTTTGTACACGCCCATAAGGTTATTATAGTTGCATGGGTGGAGGAGGGTATGATTTATTCTGAAAGCCGTTTGGGTTCAAAAAGAGAGGCAAAAAACTGTCGTATAACGGTTGTCAATGATAAAGGAGAGATTGTTCTTGCGGGGAAGACAGATGACCAGGGCAAATACGCATTTAAGATACCAGAAAATGTGGCGTCAGACCTTGTCCTGTATCTTGAAGCAGGTAACGGCCATAAAGCTTTTTGGAGAATACCTGAGAAAGATCTTAAAAAAGATATAGCAAATAAAGATATATCAAATAAAGATATTGAGAATGCCGTGGAAACAAAAGCAGAACTTGAACAAAATCCATCTGTGTTTAAAATAGCGGCAGGAGTGGGTATCATTCTGTTTCTCGCCCTGGTTTTAAAATTCTATAAAAAAAGGGGTATAAAAAGCAGTGATTGAAGAAAAATTCGCGTCTGGCCTTTCCTTTATTCATAAGCTTGATCCAAAAACAAGAGTGATTGCTGTTACTGTTTTATCCTTTGCTGCAGCACGATGTGATAATTTATCAGTGGCCGGTCTCTATTTCATCATTGCAGCAGGTTTAGTGATAATGGCTAACTTAAATGTGCAGGATGTAATTGCCAGAATAAAACCTGTTTTCTGGTTTCTTCTAATGATATGGATTCTTCTGCCGGTTACTTTTGAAGGGCAGATTATATGCCACTTCTCCTGGCTGAAAATATCGAAAGCAGGAGTGGTCACGAGCTGTAAAATTACGGTTAAATCCATTACCATACTGCTCTTTTTTATCTCTCTTACTGCTACCATGAGCCTTGCCAGCCTTGGGAATGCGCTTCATAAGCTTTATGTGCCGGACAAACTGGTTTTTCTTTTATTGATGTCATACAGATATATTGCAGTGATTGAAGATGAATACAAAAGACTTCTGCGGGCTGCAAAATTTAGAGGATTCAGACCCAAAACCAATATTCATTCCTATAAAACTTTTGCCTATCTTGCGGGTATGCTCTTTGTCAGAGCATCGTTCCGTGCTCAAAGAGTTCACCAGGCCATGTTGTGCAGAGGGTTTAATAAAAAATTTTACTCCCTTGATGTCTATCCGGCCGGCAGATTCAATTTTATTTTTCTTACGGCTGTATTTGCAGCAGGTTTAAGTCTGGTCATGCTTGAAATTATATGGATTTAAAAATTAACAGATCTAAGAATTTAATTAAACTGCAGAATATTACTTTTTCATATCCAGGTTCCGACATCTTCATACTGGACAATCTTTATCTTGAGATTCAGAGAGGTGAGCGACTGGGGATGATGGCACCTAACGGATCCGGAAAAACAACGTTGCTCCATACCATAATGGGGATCTGCAAACCGGATTCCGGTGATATAGAAATTTTTGGGAACAGGGTAGAACAGGAGAGTGATTTTGTTCCTGTCCGTTCAAAAATCGGGCTGCTGTTCCAGGATTCTGATGACCAGTTGTTTTGTCCCACTGTATTGGAAGATGTTGCATTCGGGCCTTTGAACCTTGGATTCTCCCGGAAGGAGGCTGTTGAGATTGCAAAAACAACGCTGGCAAAACTTGGGATTCAGGATATTGAGAAGCGTGTTACCCATCGAATGTCAGGAGGACAGAAACGCCTTGTAGCCCTTGCCGCAGTTCTTGCAATGGAACCCGAAGTCCTGCTGCTTGATGAACCCACTGCTGGTCTTGATAGCAGGGTCACAGAAAAATTGATTGGTATTCTAAGAGATCTTGATATTACCTATCTTGTGATCTCCCATGAATTTGATTTTATTAAGGCGGTAACAGATAAAATTTATTCCATGGAAGATGGGAAAATTTTAACAGACGACAAAATCCATATTCATCAACATGAGCATGCTCATAAGCATGGGAAGCATCCCCATGTCCATAAATAGTGTTGAAGCAGTAAAGCATGGGGGAAACTTTTTACTTCAACATAAATATTTATTTTTGCAGGGTGCGGCTCATGAGTTTTCTACAAAGATCATGAGTTCTTTGTTAATGCAGTAATAGATATCTTCATCACTGCCGAAAATGTCAACAACATCTTTGTGATTAATAAGTTTTTCTACAATAAAGGCTGTTAAATATAAGCTTGCAAAATTCGGGTTGGGAACAAGCGTTCTAAAGGGGGCCACCATATAATCAATATCAAAGTCTTCTGCTGTACACAGTGTATCAAGGCATCTGACAATCTGTTTTTCAACACTGGATTTGGAAACAGTCTCAACAACACCCTGCTCAATCAGTTTCATGGAGACTTTACTGCTGAAGGTTTCTATATCGTCCCGGATGGTTGCGATGGTTCGAATTTTTTCCCGCTCTTTGGAGGATTCGATTTTGGAAAGAAGTTTTTCTTCCTTGTTCCCGGTATAAAAGATTTTAGCCATTTATTTATCCTTAAAGTTAGATGAACCTGTAAAAAGTCTGATTTTGGCAATTTTTGGGTCGTAACATACTGAAATTATATATAGCGACGTTGCC
>CAYZCC010000060.1:0-11033 GCA_964476805.1 uncultured Desulfobacula sp. | reverse complement strand
TTAATGGCATCCCACTGCCTGTCCAGCTCCTCTTTTGTTGATACAGATGCATCTCCATAGACATGGGGATGCCTGTTAATCATTTTTCTGGCAACTCTTTTCACGACATCTGAAAAAGTAAAAGCGCCCTGTTCCTGGAAAATTTCCATAATAAAAACAAGTTGAAACAAAACATCTCCCAACTCTTCACAGATGTTTTGCAAATCATTTTTGACAATTGCCTCTTCAAGCTCATACACCTCTTCTGCAAGGCATTTCCACATTGTTCCAGGGGTTTGTTTCCTATCCCAGGCACACCCTTGTTCACCTCTCAGGGTCTGGATAATTTTGAACAGTGACTCTACAGTTTCCAAGTTTTAATCTTTTCCAGCTTCTGTAAAAAATCTTTTCTGGTATCTTTGGAAATAAAAACAGTCATGGCTTCTGACACCTTTGCCACATAGGGAAAGAGTTGTGATTTGGTTAAAAATTCAGGGCTTTTCGGAAAAAAACTGGTAGTGATTATAAAGACAACCGACATAATCAACACACCTTTGGCAGCACCAAAAATAAGGCCGCAGGTTCTATCCACCCATCCGAGGAAAACAAGATTTAAGAATTTTCGAATCAGTAAAGCTGCAAAACCGATTACAATTAATACCGCACAAAATATGAGAAAAAAAGCAAGGATATTTCTGATAACAGAATTTTCAATCCACTGTTCACCATAAACAGTTATTAGAGGATAGTAGCTATATGCCCCGTAAAAGCCAGCAGCAACACCAATAATTCCCGATACTTCCCCGACAAGCCCTTTAAATGCCCCTCTTATCAGGCAATATGAAACAATAATAATGGTCATTATATCAAAAGCATTCATAATCTTTAAAGGTCTCCATTTATATTTTTACTAAGCGTCTGTTCAATAACAATATAGAGGTTTTTTAGTCAAGATTTTTATTGACCTTTAAACAAATAAATTGCACCCTGTAAACAATGAAGCGTATTAAATTTGATAATATTGAACGGACCCGGGAACTTTGCGGACAGCATAACAAAAACCTGGATAAAATATGCGATGCCCTTAACGTTAAAATTAATACACGGGGAAACACACTTTTGATAGATGGTAATCAGACAAAAACCTCACTTGCTGAGACACTGATCAGAGAGCTTTACCATCTTCTTGAAAATAATTTCTCCCTTGAAGAAGCGGATATTGATTCAGTAATCAATACCATTCAAAACAATAATGGGACCCCTTTAAAAGATATCTTTCTAACTTCTGTTTTTAAAACAGTTCACAATAAAACAATTACCCCCCGCAATCCATCCCAGCAGACTTATGTGAAAGCCATACATAAAAATGATCTTATTTTATCCATAGGCCCTGCTGGAACCGGAAAAACTTATCTGGCCATGGCAATGGCAATGGCCGCTTTTTCAAAAGGTGAAGTCAAAAGAATTATATTGACAAGGCCTGCTGTTGAAGCAGGCGAAGCCTTAGGTTTCTTACCGGGTGATCTTTCTGAAAAGATCAATCCATATCTTCGCCCCCTGTATGATGCGCTATATGATATGCTGGACTTTGAGAAAGCAAAAAGCCTGATTGAGCAGGAAATCATCGAAATTGCTCCCCTTGCCTTTATGCGCGGCAGGACATTGAATAATGCTTTTATTATTCTGGATGAAGCGCAGAACACAACCTCGGAACAGATGAAAATGTTTTTAACCCGAATCGGCTACGGATCAAAAGCGATTGTAACAGGAGATATTACCCAGATAGACCTGCCGACTGGAAAAAAATCAGGTTTGATTGAAACCAGAAAAATCTTAACCAACATTCAAGGAATTCAATTTATTTATTTTTCAAAACATGATGTCGTACGGCATAAACTTGTATCAAATATTATAGACGCATATGAAAAAAAGCAAAAAAAGTAGTATAAGGCAAATAAAAGATTTTGTATTGACATCACCTTCCGTATTATGGGTGCTACTGATTCTTATCATTTCTGTCTTTACAATTACCGATCATCCCAAGCAGAATAAAACATTCGACTCGTATCATATCGGAGACATTGCAAAAAAAGATATCAAAGCACAGCGGAACTTCCTTGTTGAAGATAAAAAAGCCACCGATCTAAAAAAAAGTAAGATCAAAGATACTGTCAGAAGTGTATATGATTTTGATGCCAACCTTGTAGAAACGATCAAAGCCAATATTAATGCAGCAATGAAAATTCCAAGACAACTGTTTATACAGGCTGCAAAAAATGAGCAGGAGCCAGACCCCACATTTGCCATTATACTGGACACCAAACCTGCATTTGAAGAAAAGCTGGGTATTAAAATCAGTAAGGGCGCCTACTCTATTTTATACAAATATCAATTCTCTCTTGATATCGCAAAAAAAATTAAAGCCATCATCAGCAAAATTCTTACAAATGGTATTGTGGCAAACAAAGAAATTCTTTTAAATGAAGCGCACAAAGGAATTATTTTAAAAACCATCGGTTCAAAAGAAGAGAGAGCCGTCAACAACTTAAAAATCTTCTACAGCACAGACCAGGCGGATGCAATGGTCCGTATTGAAGGCCAGCCCATCTTAAAGGACATCAACTACACTCTTTCCAATCTGATTGTTGATCTGTGCCAGAGACTTCTCCAGCCCAATGTTACCTTGAACAAAAATGAAACAGAAAAGAGGATTCTGGAGGCTGAATCATTGATAAAGCCAATTTTATATCAAATTAAAGCCGGGGAGATGATTTTAAGGGAGGGAGAACGTGTAGATAATGTTCACCGGGTTAAACTTCTTGCCATTAAATCAAAAGCAGGAGAAAAAAATAATGTGATCTCCAGTATTGGAATGGCTTTAATAACCCTCTTTTCTATACTTGTCGTTTATATTCTCTTTATAAAAGATCATAACAAGTTACAAAAAGATCATAACAAACACATGTTCTTTCTATCAGGAGGACTGGCCCTCTATACGGCCTTTGTTCAATTTTCAACCTATTTTGTACAATCTGCAAGCTCCGGGATCGACTGGGACTTGTCATCAATATCCTTTTTCATGATTATTCCTATTCCTTCTGCAGCAATGCTTGTCTGCCTGTTCCTGGGATTTGATATTGCTCTTTTTTTTACCATTATTCTCTCGCTGTTAACAAGCCTTTCATTTTCCGGTAATTTTGAAGTCTTTATTTTTTTTCTTTTATCAAGTATCACAGCCGCTTTCTGGGTCAAAGAGAACCAGGGACGAAAAAACTTTATTATAGCGGGTTTTAAACTGGCTATATTCAATGCTGCCCTTGCCTTTGCTCTTGGATTTTACTCACTGGCTCAACCCGATATTATTGTCCTGGCAAAAGAGATCGCTCTGGCCTTTTGCGGCGGTCTTTTTGCAGCAACATTTACCATAGGGTTTTCACCCTTGATTGAAATTATTTTTGACTACACTTCTGACTACAAACTCCTGGAATTTTCAAACCTTGACCAGCCCCTGATTAGAAGGCTGATGCTTGAAGCACCTGGAACATATAACCACAGCGTTGTCGTGGCAACGCTTTCTGAGGCCGCTGCATCTGCCATCGGTGCAAGCGGCCTGAAAGCAAAGGTGATGAGCTATTATCATGATATTGGCAAACTGGATCAAAAACTCTATTTCATTGAAAACCAGGCAGATGGAAAAAACAGACATGACAAACTCTCACCATCCATGTCCGCTCTTGTCTTAATCGGACATGTAAAAAAAGGTGTAGAACTTGCGAGAAAAAACAGACTCGGCAACGAGATTATCGAAGGGATCACACAACATCACGGCACCTCCCTGATTAAATATTTTTACCAAAAAAGTTTAAAAAGGGGCAATACTTCAGTAAAAGAAGAGAATTTCAGATACCCGGGGCCGAAACCCCAAACAAGGGAGACCGGTATTGTCATGCTGGCAGATGTTGTTGAAGCTGCTGTCAGGGCGCTGGAACGGCCTACACCAGCAAGGATAAGGGGGCGGGTAAAAGAATTGATTAATGATATTTTTGCGGACGGGCAGCTTGAAGAGTGTGAACTGACTTTAAAAGATCTTCACCAGATTGCCAAAAGCTTTAATAATATTTTAACAAGTATTTATCACAGCCGCATAGAGTATCCATCCCAATCCTCTGTAAAAAATCAGGATAAAACCAAAGAAAAGATAAAAGATAAAAATGGAACAATTGAAAATTCTGATAGACAATCAGCAAAAAAAGAGAATACCAACGGACATAATCAGGGAAAAGATAAAACGGATCTTAAACGCCTTGGGTTGTGATTCTAATGAGCTCTCTGTAGTGATTACTGATGATGAACAGATTCAAATGCTTAACAAGAGATACAGAAAAATTGACACCCCTACAAATGTGCTTGCTTTCCCCATGCAGGAGGGAAAATTTGGAAATATCACCCCGGGACTTCTCGGAGATATTGTAATCTCCTGTGACACTGCACAGATTGAGGCGGATAAAGCCAATATCAGTCTTGCAGAAAGATTCTCACAGATTTTGGTTCACGGGATCCTGCACTTAACCGGTTTTGACCACGAAACAGGTGAAAACGATGCCCAAAAAATGGAAAATAAAAGTCTTGAAATTTTAAGAAAAATTGAAGATAATCAAAATTTAAATACACTCTAAATAGTGCCCGGCTGAAATTGGCTGATTTATAAAATTACTTTCAACCATCAGGTTTTCAGTCAAGAGCTGTATATTAATTTATAGGATTAAGATTGGAGAAATCGGGCAAATGGCTCAACTCGCAGTAAATGTAGATCATGTGGCAACCTTGAGAGAGGCCCGCGGAATCAATTATCCAGAACCTGTTGCAGCAGCGGTTGCTGCCGAAACAGCAGGAGCTGACGGAATTGTTGTTCATTTAAGAGAAGACCGCCGCCATATCAATGAGAGAGATGTCAGGCTTTTAAGGGAAATTGTACAATCCAAACTGATACTTGAAATGGGCGCCACCAATGAAATGCTGGGTATTGCACTTGATATTAAACCAGACTGCGTGACCCTTGTTCCTGAAAAAAGAGAGGAGCTAACCACAGAAGGAGGCCTGAACCTCATAACCCATGAACACCATATCAGAGAAGTGGTAACCAGCTTAAAAAACGCTGGGATTGACGTATGCATATTTATTGACCCTGACCTGGATCAGATAAAAACTGCCCACAAAATAGATGCAGACATGATTGAAATACATACCGGTGCTTTTTGCGATGCAAAAACTGAGCGGCAGAAAAAAAGAGAGTTTATAAGAATTATTGATTCAGCAAAAATTGGATCCAGATTAAAACTTGAGGTCAATGCCGGCCATGGAATATGTTACAATTCAATTAAAGCATTTGCCGGACTTCATGAAATCAATGAATTCAGCATCGGGCACAGTATTGTGGCAAGGGCAGTGCTTACAGGCATGGAGCAGGCTGTCCGTGACATGAAAGCGCTTATTTTAAAACTTTGACATTGAAAAAAAGAGTTTCAAAACAATGCAGAACCAGACTTTAGAGAAAAAAAAAGGAGATTGGGTAAAAGTTAAAAAATATTTTAACACGATCGAATTTCCTCACGGAATACGCCCTGACTGCTGCAGCGAATTATATCCAGACTTTGATATCTCATGACCCTAATAAAATCACATATCTTCTCATCTGTTTTCAGACAATTGAGAGAATTGAGAGATCATCCATCTCTTGACTTCATTGACATTAAAAACTACAGGCAGCTTCTTGAAAAAAATGCCCTTACTTTTAAATCTGACAAATCAGTAAAAACAGAATCTGTTTATATAAAAGACATTGAAGCGCAATGGATCAAACCTCAATATCACAATAAAAAACAGATAGTGATGTATGTCCATGGCGGGGGATTCATTGCAGGATCAATAAAATCCCATAGACACCTTGCATCAAGTATTGCCATTGCATCCAATGCTAAAGTTCTGACCTTTAATTACAGACTTGCCCCTGAGTATCCCTTTCCGGCAGGACTTGAAGATGTGAAAACAATTTATCAATGGCTGATCAGCAGTTATACAGATGAATACAGAATCAGCATTGTTGCAGATTCTGCAGGAGCAGGCCTTGCACTTAGCCTGTTATCCGTCATGTTGTCTAAAACCATATCTCTGCCTGTATGCGCTGTACTGATCTCGCCCTGGATTGATCTTGAGTGTAAAAACAGATCCTTTGTTGAAAACAGACAAAGAGATCCTCTGTTAACGCGTAATATCTTAAAAAAAATAATCCGGCTTTATACTGACCATGAAGATTTATCAAATCCTCTGATATCTCCGATAAACAATGATTTTTCCGGAATATGCCCTCTGCTTATTCAAACTGGAGAAAATGAAATTCTAGCTGACGATTCAAAAAAACTGGCTCAAAAATTAAAGAGTGCAGGTGCAGAGGTTCAACTTGATATCTGGCGTAATATGTTTCATGTATGGCACTATTTTGCAGAACATCTGTCAGAAGGAAGAGAGGCTATTAATGAAATTGGCAATTTTATTCAAAAGCATTCTTAAACTGAGCGTGTTGAAAGACCTGCAAGCATTACAAATTATTTTTGTTTTTCCATCGCCTCGCGAAACAGATCCCCCATGGTCCCGATAGATTTATGCTTTTTGCTGTCTGCAAACTCTTTCCAGCTATCCCCCTCTTTTTGATCAGGCGGGGCCAATGTTATTCTTTTTAGATCTTCATCAACTGCCTGGATCATTATAGAGACAGCGTCTCCTGGTTTTAACTTTTCAAAATCAGATGCATTCACAGCACTTTTAATATGAGATGCCGGCATTAATCCTGTTACACCCGGTTCAAGATTTATAAAAAGACCAAACGGCTCTTTTTTTTCAAGGATCCCCTGAACAATGGAATTTAGTTCATATTTAGCAAAAACCCCTGTCCATGGATCACCAAGAGCATCCTTAATACTCAATGAAATTCTCCTGGCGTCCATATCAATTGATTTTACAACCACTTGAACCATTTCATCCTTTTGAACAACATCTTCGGGTCTGAGGACTCTTTTTGTATGACTCATCTCACTGATATGAACCAGACCGTCCACACCCGGTGACATCTCCACAAACGCCCCAAAAGAGGTCAGTCTTACCACCCTGCCTGTTACCTGGTCTCCTGTTTTAAAGCTGTTTTCAATATTTTCCCATGGGTTGGAAGATGTCTGTTTCATTGAAAGAGAAATCTTAATGTTATTTGATTCCCGGGAGGGCTCAATCTTAAGCAGTTTGACATATATTTTTTCACCCGGCTGAACCACCTCTTCAGGTTTTTCTATGCGGGACCACGAAAGCTCGGAAATATGTGCCATCCCTTCAACTCCTTGAGTTAATTCAATAAAAGCGCCATAGGACATCAATTTTGTTACAACACCTGGAACAATATCTCCCTCTTTTACCTTATCAAAAAAGAGCTTTTGCTGCTCTTTCATCTCTTCATTGAGCAGATCCCGCCTGGATACAACGATGTTTCTTCCACCCTCTTCAAATCTGGTGATTATAAAATGGTAAGATTCTCCAACATAATCCTCCTGATGATCAACATATTTCACATCCATCTGGCTTACAGGGCAGAACGCTCTTTTTCCAAGAACATCCACACTGAAACCGCCTTTGATAACTTCTGTCACCTTCCCTTCAACCGGGACCCTTCTCAAAGATGCCTCTCTGAGCATATTTGCCTTGCCCGCACCGGAAACAGCTTTAGATAAAACCACTTCACTCTCACTTGATGAAACCACATAGAGTTTTACAATATCACCGTTTTTAAATGAAAATTCACCGTTTTCATCAATAAGCTCGGCTTTTTCAACCACCCCATCACTTTTGGTTCCTGTATCCACATATACCCTTGTTTCACCAATGGAGATAATCTCCCCTTCAACCATATCTCCGTCACTCAACTCCTGCCCTATTTTTGAATCATATGATTCAAAAAGCTCAGCAAAGCTTGGTTCTTCTGTCGCTTCCACTTCATTATTATCATCAATTGAATCGGTCATTTTTGTCCCCCAAATAAACATTTTTTATGCACCCTCTATTAACCAATACCATAAAAAGTGTAAAGTAAAATAGAGTATTTGAACACTGTGATCAATTTCAACAACAGAAATCTCACCCCTTATTGAGTGTATTCAGGATGGTTTCAGCCAACGCTTTGTTAATTCCGGGCAGGGATGCAATATCATCTATTGATGCTTTTTTAAGGCGGGTGACCCCCTTGAAATGATTTAATAATATTTTTCTCTTTTTTGGACCGATACCGGGGATTTCATCAAGACCTGAAAGCCCTGCCCTCTTTTCACGCCGTTTTCTCTGGAATGTAATGGCAAACCTGTGGGCTTCATCCCTGACCTGCTGCAATAAATAGAGTGCTTTTCTGGCCTGATTCGTATTTAAAGGATTGGAACGGCCTGGAATATAAATTTTATCAAACTTCTCACCCTTTGCTTCACTCTTTTTTGCAAGACCTGCCACCATAAATCTGTTTTCAATATTCAACTGATTGACAACTGCCATTGCCATGGAAAGCTGACCTTTTCCACCGTCAACCACAAGAAGATCAGGAAATGGCATTTCATCCGGGTTTTTTGAAAAACGGCGTTCAAGCACCTGGTACATACAGGCATAATCATCCTGAAAACCCATACCTTGGATAATGAACCTGCGATATCCTTCTTTATGGGGTCTGCCCTCTTTAAAAACCACCATGGAGGAGACAGGGTCCTGCCCGGAAATATTTGAATTGTCAAAACATTCAATACGTGACGGCAGTCTTTTCATTTTCAAAAGTTCCTTCAGCATGACAATGGATGCCTGCTGCTCTTCCTCTTTTAGCAGACGTTTTTCAAGTTCCCTTGAAGCATTAATATATGCCATTTTAACCAGATGCTTTTTCTCTCCACGGAGTGGAATATTAATCTTTACTTTTTTCCCTTTTTTCTCACTGAAGATATGCTCAAGGGGTTCCCTGTCTTCAATATTCCGGCTTAAAAGAATAAAAGGGGGAAGAAACTGATGATTTTTATAATACTGCAGTAAAAATGGTGAAATGATTTCATCCTGTTTTTTCAATCCCAGGTCAAAATAATAGTATGCTGAGTCAATCAGACGTCCAGCACGGACAATCATTACAGTGATCACTGCCCTGCCCTTTTTTGAAGTGCATGCAATAACATCTCTATCTTTCATATCAGAACTGACAACCACCTGTTTTTCCATAATATTTTCAATGGCAGATAGGGTATCCCGCATTTCAGCAGCTTTTTCATACTCCAGAGACAGAGAGTAATCTTTCATGCTGGTTTTGAGTTTTTTTATCACCCGGCCGGACCTGCCCTTTAAAAACAGCACAGCATCCTGAACCCTTTTTTTGTACTCTTTCTCTGGAACATCATTGCAGCAGGGCCCGAGGCACGCCTTGATCTGAAAATTCAAACACGGTCTTGACCGGTTTGTAAACTGGGTGTCTCTGCACTGCCTGAGCTTAAAAATTTTTTGAATCTGTTTGAGTGTCCTGTTCACACTTCGACCGGAAGAGTATGGACCAAAATAGAGGGTTTTGTCATTCTCGATCTTTCTGACCTTTTGAATGGCAGGATAAGTTTCATTCATATCAATCCTCAGCAGGGAGTAATTTTTCCCGTCTTTGAGAATAACATTATATTTAGGATTGTGTTCCCTGATCAGGTTGGCTTCAAGGATAAAGGCCTCATGGTCCGATGATGTGATAATGATCTGAAAATCTTTGATCGTTTCAAGAAGCGCTGCTGTTTTTGCATCATGGTTCTCTTTTTTTACAAAATATGAAGAGAGTCTTTTTTTAAGGTTTTTGGCTTTTCCCACATATATAATCTTACCTTTGGCATTTTTCATCAGATAGACCCCTGGATTCTGGGGAGCCCCTCTGTATTTCTCCATTATTGATTCTGCCATGACACCTTAAAAACTTTGAATATCCATCAATTCCCTGATCTTATCCCTGTATTCAGCGGCTCTTTCAAATTCAAGATCTTCCGCTGCAAGTTTCATCTTATACTCAAGATCTTTTACAATATCTTCAAGATTTAACTCCTGGGCTTTATAGTTTTGTATATCTTCATTGACTGACCCTTCAAAAACCTGTTCAACATCCTGGGCTGAATAGTCAAAAACATGAATGGTTTTTTGTATGGTTGTGGGTATGATATTATGTTTTTTATTATATGCTTTCTGAATTGTGCGACGCCTTTGGGTCTCAAAAACAGCCTTTTTCATGGAGGCAGTGTTTTCTTCTGCATACATTATCACCCTGCCATGAGCATTCCTGGAAGCGCGTCCAAAAATCTGGATAAAAGATTTGAAAGATCTTAAAAAACCCTCCTTGTCCGAATCAAGAATTGCTACCAGAGAGACTTCCGGTATATCAAGCCCTTCGCGCAACAGGTTGATCCCGATGAGAACATCAAACAAGCCTCTTCGAAGATCCTGAATAATATCAATTCTCTCCACAGTGCCGATATCAGAGTGAAGATATTTTACCTTTACGCCAAGATCAGTGTAATAGTCAGTTAAATCTTCTGCCATCCGTTTGGTCAGGGTGGTAACAAGGACGCGCTCCTTTGCCTTCACCCGTTTCATAATTTCTTCGTAGAGATCATCTACCTGGGCTCTGGCGCTTCGGATTTCAACCCGTGGATCAAGAAGTCCGGTGGGTCTGACAATCTGTTCTGCTATCCTCTCTTTTGCTTTTTCCATTTCATAATCTGCAGGTGTTGCAGACACATAGACAATCTGCGGCACTCTTAGTTTAAACTCTTCAAATTGAAGGGGGCGGTTGTCCATTGCAGACGGCAGCCTGAAGCCATGCTCCACAAGAGTTGCCTTTCTTGAGCGGTCCGCTTTATACATGGCTCCCAACTGGGAGACAGAGATATGACTTTCATCAAAAAAGAGAAGAAAATCTTCATCTATATAATCCAGCAGAGTTGGCGGGGGTTCACCTGGTTTGCGGC
>CAYZCC010000059.1:8785-11246 GCA_964476805.1 uncultured Desulfobacula sp. | reverse complement strand
CTTCATGGGTAATGCCAACGGTTTTAAAGGACTGCCCCACAAAAGAGACAGAAGTATGGGTGTGCCAGCCGTCATATGGCCATTCTTTTTTTAAGGATAAATCCGGTGTAAAAAAAGAGGGCCCACCATTATTGGGGAGGTTGTTATGTATTGATTTAATCAATTTTTCTGCTTCTGTAATAGGGGCCTTCCCACCAATTAAAGCGGGTTTGAAATTATCCTGCTTGAATATAGATTCGGAAATTGTGATAAGATTTTTTGAGAGCGTTGCAAGCGTCTCGTCTATATTTTTACCTGTAGTCAGTTTTTCAGTAAAACCCTTAATAAACTGGTATTGGGAGATACCATGCCACAGTTCATTGATATAACAAGCCTTTGAAAGATTTCTTGATGACAGGGAGATGGCATATCTGTGACCTGTTGAGACAATGGAAGCCTCCATGCCTGCCTTGTATTGAAGCAGGAGATTTTTAAGTCTTTCAAAATCCTGAAAATTAAACTCCTCAATAAATTCTTTGATCAGGCCAAAGAAATTTTTGATATTCCGGTCCAGAGTTTTACCCTGAACCGCAAGAAATGAATGGGATCCCGCATCTTTTGAAAAGTAAGTTCCTGAAAAAGGAGAGATGGATATCCCGCCCGTGTATAAATCCATAAGCGCTGCATTTTTCGCATAAGAATTTTTCTTTGTGCCGCTGTTTGTAAATGCTCTGCAAAAAAAAGGAACCAGAGCAAAAAGAGTGAAAGGAATGGATCCTGCGCCGACAGGACATGTAAAATAGAGGATCCCTGATGTGGCCTTATCATAGCAGGTGGCAAACTCAACACCTTTGATGGTGTCCGGTTTAATGATTTCTATTTCAGAAGGGATATCCGCTATATCAAGAGTTGGCAGACTTGAAAGATCTTCCTGTCTCTCCTGGAGTGCTTCAAGGCGCTGGGTATCCTGCCTGATCTTGTCAATATCCTGTTTTTTCATCTGTTTCAAAATATTGTTAAGCTCTTTTTTTGTCTCTTTGATTGTTTCTTTTTCCAGATCTCTATCCGGTTCAAGAGCGAATAGAATTCTGTGGGGATTTTCAAGGAAGTATTCTCTTAACCTCTTTTCCAGAAACCCTCCTTTTTTTAACTCCTGCTTTAATCTGTCCAGATTGTTGTCAATATTTATGCAGGCGGCTGGATCACCCTCATGGATTAACGTTCCTGCAAAGGAGAGCAACAGTTTGATACCGAATGGATAGGGAGTGTTTGTGATCTCTTTTCTGTGAAATTCAATTTGATGTATGGCCGAATCAATCAGATTTTGTGCAATTCCTTTGTCCGCTGTTTTTTGAATAGTGGAAAAAATGATCGCTTCCATTTTTTTAACAGAATCTTTGGCAATGTCCTTTAAACCGCATGCAAACATGGTATCCCGGTTATCCTGATCAAATCCTGTTGCATCTGAAAGAGCGGATCCAAGATTGGAATCGATCAGAGCTTTTCGCAGTGGGGAAGCTGCATTGGCAAGGAGAATCTGTTCCAGTACTAAAAGCACAAGAATCTCAAAAGCGTCTTTAATATCACAGGTCAGCCATGCCACACATGCCTGATACTTTTTGTCAATGTCTTCAGGATCAGAATATGCATATTTCCGGGTCACTGTTCTGGGTTTATCCCAGCGGGGCTGTGCGGGAACCCTTGTATCAATTTCAAGAATATCAAAGTGACCCAGCACTTTTTTTGAGATGAATAAGAGGCTCTTTTCCAGCGGCAGATTGCCATAGGTATAAAAATATGAATTGGTGGGGTGATAATATCTGGCATGAAACTCTCTCAGCTGCTTCCATGTCAATTTTGGTATTTCAGAGGGCGCCCCTCCTGAGTTGTTTTTATAGGTAGTATCCGGGTATAAAGAAGAGAGCAGAGACCGGCCAAGAACCTGTGAAGGTGAAGACATGGCACCTTTCATCTCATTGTAGACAACCCCTTTATATTCAAGCGCAATATCGCTGCTGTTTTTTTCAAGGATTTCAAGGCGGTGACCTTCCTGTTTAAAGCTTAACTCATCAATCTTTGGGAAAAAAGCGGCATCAAGATAAACTTCCATCAGATTATAATAATCTTTCTGGTTCTGAGTGGAGAATGGATACATTGTCCAGTCAGACGATGTCAAAGCATTCATAAAAGAGGAGAGACTTCGTTTGAGCATGGAAAAGAACGGATCCCGCACATTGAATTTTTTTGAACCACACAGGACTGTATGTTCCAGGATATGGGCAACGCCTGAAGAATCAGATGGCACCGTTCTGAAAAATACGCCAAAGGTGTTCTCTTTATCCTTGTTTGATATATGAATATGTTTTGCCTTTGTTCTTTCATGCTCAAGCGCAACCATCACAGAGTCAATTGTCTCAAGAGAGGTCACATTTTTGATATGATATCCGCAAATTTCCATGCCTTTTTCAAACGGTTCTGCTTC
>CAYZCC010000059.1:0-8775 GCA_964476805.1 uncultured Desulfobacula sp. | reverse complement strand
CTGCTTCCATATATTCACTTTTCCTCTATTCACTTTTCCTCAGATTATAAAAAAAAGATTATTAAAATTTTCTTTATCAACGGCTTTAATTGAATATCTGCCATCAGATTTCCAGCTTTTACCATCCAGGAAGTCATGGCAGATATTCACAGCTTTTACTTTCTATCTTCTAAATAACGAATACATATGATATATTGTCAGACTTGTCTAAATATAAATGAAACCAGGAAAAATTACAACAATACACCATGTGGGAAGCACTGAAAAATCGAGTTGCATTTTTTATAGGTAAAATCAAAAGACTGCATGGTGATCCCCATTATGTTGCCTTTGGAATTGCCATTGGTGTATTTATAGCAATCACTCCCACCATCCCCTTTCATACAGTCGCTGCTGTTGCACTGGCAGTGTTTTTCAAGGCAAGCAAACCTGCTGCCATTATTGGCGTCTGGGTGAGCAACCCTTTTACAGTGGTTTTCCTCTATTTTATCTGCTACAAGACGGGCCACCTGTTTTTCAATGATTCGATTAATGCTTTGGAATCCATCAAAATCTTAATAAACCATCTTGAAAGTGATATTGAAATCTCTCAAAAACTAAACTTTTTTACAACTTTTATACAGACAAATATTCGAACTTTTTTGATAATGAATTTTGGCGGGATTCTGCTTGGATTACCTGCAGGAGCAGCTGCCTATTTTATTACAAAAAGTTTTTTTATTGCTCTGCGTAAAAAAAGAGCTGCGAAAAAACAGGGCTGAAAAAAAATGACACACCCGGGACAGCTGCTCAAAGGCAGCAAACTGTATGCAGGAAAGGAGCTGGGGCAGCACTTTCTTTCAAATCCGGAAACTGCGAAAATGATTGTCAAAAAAACAGGGATATCCAATAGTGATCGTGTATTGGAAATAGGTCCGGGTCTTGGCTCCCTGACAATTCCCCTGGCCCGTACGGCACTCCATGTAACTGCTGTTGAAAAAGATTCCCGCCTGATCCCTTTATTAAAGCAGGAGCTTGAGAGTGAAAATTTAAATAATGTTGATATAATCCACAACGATATCTTAAAGTTTAATTTTGGTGAAATGGTTCATAAAACAGATAAAGGCTCAGCTGCCGATAAAAAACCTGTGATCATTGGAAATCTTCCCTATAATATTTCATCACAGATCCTGTTCAGGCTTGTGGAACAAAGAGAGTTTGTTAAAGAGGCCTTTTTAATGTTCCAAAAAGAGCTGGCAAAGAGAATCATTGCCCCTCCTGGTAAAAAAAATTTTCAAGACTCTCTGCTGTGGTTCAATATGCAGCAGATATCAGTTATGTTACTGATATAGGGCCCTCCTCTTTTTTCCCAAAACCTGAAGTGACTTCAACTATTTTAAAATTTAAATTTTTTCAAACAAAAAATTATGATAAGCGTTTAGAAAAAATATTATTCATCATAATCAAAGCTGCTTTTTCAAAACGCAGAAAAACATTGAAAAACTCAATGGCAGGAGGAGAGTTTGGGTTTAAAAAGCAGTTTATTGCTCATGTGCTTAAGCTGGCTGGAATAGATGCCGGCAGAAGAGCAGAAACGTTGAGTATAGAGGAGTTAAAATCATTGGCAGCAGCAGTAAAAAAATCTAAAGGACTTCATAAATGGACTTCATAAATGAACACAAGAACCTCCATAGAAAATCTTTTATTGCGGTGTCATTCCCCGCATCCGCTCGTTGCGCCGGCGGAGCATCTCAGTGGCAGTCAGCATTAAAATAGAGAGGGTCGTCAGTATGGTCGCCACTGCCAGAATTGTGGGGCTGATCTGTTCTCGAATACCGGAAAACATCTGCCAGGGAATCGTTCTCTGGCTGTAGCTTCCCACAAAGAGAATAACAACCACTTCATCAAAAGAGGTGATAAAGGCGAACAGACCGCCGGAAATAACTCCAGGGGCAATCAGAGGGACTGTAATCTTAAAAAAGGTGCGTGTGGGAGAGGCGCCCAGAGTAGCAGCAGACCGGGTCAGGCTGCGATCAAAACCGACCAGGGTGGCAGTCACTGTAATCACAACAAATGGTGTTGCCAGAGCGGCATGAGCAAGGATTACACCGACAAAGGTGCCCTGCAGGCCAATCCTTGAATAAAAAAAGAACATACCCACTGCGGAAATAATCAAAGGAACCACCATGGGTGATATTAAAATACCCATTATGGTTGTCTTAAAAGGGAAGTTGGGCCGGCTGAGCCCCAGCGCTGCAAGAGTGCCCAGGAATGTCGAGATAATCGTTGAAAAAAAAGCAATGATAAAACTGTTTTTTATGGCGCCCTGCCAGTTCAGGCTGTTCAAAAATTCAATATACCAGCGCACTGAATAGCCCTCGGGATCCAGCGCAATCATCTTGTCTGTAAACGAGAAGTAGGGAATGGCATTAAATGAGAGCGGCACAATGACCAGTATCGGAAAAATCAGAAAAAGAAATATCAGTCCGCAGATGATAAGATAGCAGTAATGCCAGATGTATTCGCCGGTTGTCGTATACGAAGGTAGTTTAGCCATTTTTTTTATCCCAGTTTCATGTTGTCAATACCAACGACTTTGTCGTAAAGAATATAGAGTGCCAGCACAAGCATTAAAAGCAGTACCCCAAGGGCAGCGCCCAGACCCCAGTTAAGTGATCCCTGAACATGGTAGGCAATCATATTACTTACAAAAGTGCCTGATGTACCGCCCACCAGCTCCGGTGTGATGTAGTAGCCTATGGATAATATAAACACCAGAATGCCACCGGCGCCGATGCCTGGAATAGAATTTGGAAAATAGATCCGCCTGAAAGCAGTGAATTTTGTGGCACCCATGGATCGGGCAGCACGCATATAGCTTTCCGGAATTGTCTTCATCACACTGAAAAGCGGCAGCACCATGAACGGCAGCAGAATATGGGTCATGGCCACAACCGTACCGATTTTATTATGGATCATGACCATACGGTGGTCATTGGAAATCAATCCAATCCATACCGCCAGGTCATTGAGAACACCCTCTTTTTGCAGCAGTGCAATCCAGGCACTGGTGCGCACCAGCAGGGAAGTCCAGAAAGGCAGCAGCACCAGAATAATCAAAAGATTGCTGGTCTGGGTGGGAAGTACAGCCAGAAGATAGGAAATAGGATATGCCAGAATAATGGTCAAAAGGGTGATGACCATACTAAGGATTAATGTCCGTCCAAACAGTTTGATGTAAATCCTTTTCCAGTCAGGTTTCATCCCGATGGATCCATCATCGTTGAACTGCCTGTCAAAGGCGGAGAGAAAGTGTGACGTAGTATAAGAACCGCTCTCCCGCTTCATTAACCGCCATAAATTAATGTCACCCCACTTCTTATCAATTTTCAACAATGCCGCCTTGTAAGAATCCGGTTTTTCAAAACGTTTAACCTGGCGCGCAGTTTTGCGGAACAGACTTGACATGCCTGCTCTTTCAAAATTCATCCGCCGACCGAGACGAAGAATTGTCTTTGCCGCTGCTCCCTGCTTTATATCCTCCACCATGGCCTGGAATACATCTTCTCCAGGAAGCGCATCTCCTGTCTCATCCCAGCTGGAAATCACTGACACGGTTCTTGGCGCCTCATTGCCCACAATCTTGTTGTCAACACTGCGAAACAGCATATCTGTTATGGGTACCAGAAAGGTGAACAGAATAAATAGAAACAGAGGGGCCACCAGCAGCAGAGAATTAATCGTTTTTCTTCGCATGGCGCGTTTCAGACTGATTTTCAGTGGGACACCGTCTGCTGTGGTCAAAACTTCAGGGGGTGTAGCAGGATCTGTCATTGGGCTTATCTAAATCCTTGTATCTGCTAAATTTCTAAGATTAAATGGCGGGGCCGCAGCAAACAGCCGCCCCATCCATTATATATAGTTTATTATTTAAGTTTAGTTTTCCTATCTGGTATAGTTTATTATTAAGTTTAGTTTTCCTATCTGGCAAGCCAGGCATGGAATCTTTCAGTCAGTTCCACTTCATGATCCGCCCACCAGCTATGATCCTTAACAATAATCTGTTTTGAGTTCTCTAATGCTGTCGGCATATGAGGTTTCATATCAATACCGAGTTCAGCATGCGTACTGACCATAGGTGCAGATGATTTACGTGCAGGACCGTAGGAGATAAACTTGGCCTGATCTGCAAGACGCTGGGTATCGGTTCCAAATCTTAAGTACTCCATAATCTCTTTTTTATGGGGAGCGCCCTTGGGAACCACCCATCCATCCAGATCATAGAGCTGCCAGTCCCAGAGCATTTCAATGGGCTGTTTTTCAGCAGCAATGGCATTAAATAGACGGCCGTTATAAGCAGAAGCAATGACCACTTCACCGTCAGCCAGAAGCTGCGGCGGCTGTGCACCTTCTGACCAAAAGATGACACTGTCCTTAATGGTATCAAGTTTTTTAAATGCCCTTGCAACGCCTTTTTCAGTTGACAATACATCATACACTTTATTTCCGGCAACACCATCAGCGATAAGCGCCCACTCAAGGTTACCCACAGGCTTTTTCTCCAGGCCACGTTTGCCTGGAAATTTTTTCAGGTTAAAGACATCGGCAATGGTTGTGGGGGGTGTGGCAAACTTATCGGTTCGATAGCCAAAAGTGGTGGAGTAAACAATGGTTGGAATAAAGCATTCGCAGGCGATCAGATCGCCAAAATCCTCGGATGCAGGTGTTCCGTCCGGCGCCGGCGCCAGATCCTTATCATGATCAATCACTTCCACAAGGCCTTCATCACACAAGGCAATGGCATCGGCAGCAAGCGCATCCAGAAGATCCCAGGTGACATTCCCCGCCTCAATCTGCGCTCTCAGTTTGGCAGGACCTGTACCAGAGGAGTCATCATTGATGATTTTAATGTCTGGGTTCAGCTTCATGTAAGGTTCATGATAAGCTTTCTGCTGGCTGGCTGTGTATGCGCCGCCCCACGAGACGATCACTAATTCTGTCTCTGCTATGGCAATGCCCCCTGTAAAGGCCACCGCCATGAATACGATTAACAACTGTTTTAAAATTTTGTTCATAATGCTTCTCCTTTTTTTTCATGTTTAAATTGACTACAATAAACTTTTGCCTGTCACCTGATCAGATGGATCCAGAGCCCTGCAATCCTCTATACCCCACCCCACTTTAACAACATCTCCTCTTTTAAGATTTGAATGGGCACCTGGGTTGGGAATTTTCACAACAAAATCTCTCTGTCCGCAGACATCGATCCGGGTGCGGATATGGTCGCCCAGATAAATCAGCTCTTTTACCTCGGCACCAAATATGTTGGGAAGACTTCCTTTGGAAGGTTGAACCGTCACACGTTCCGGCCTCAATGAAAGCATTGTCCGTTTACCGACTCCTTCAATATTGACGCTTTTGGCATGAACAATGCCGCCGCCATCGACCGCTACCTGGCATTTTTTATCATCTGCTTCCTTTATTACACCCAGAAAATGATTATTTTCACCGATAAAGTGTGCCACAAATGCATTTTCCGGTTTTTCATAGAGAACTTCAGGGGCTGCCAGCTGCTGGATAACCCCGTCATCAAAAACAGCAATACGGTTGGACATGGTCAGGGCTTCACTCTGATCATGGGTTACATATATGACGGTTATCCCCAGCTCTTCATGGATATGTTTGATTTCAAACTGCATCTGCTCACGCAGATTTTTATCAAGGGCACCAAGGGGTTCGTCCATTAAAACCAGATCAGGATCAAATACCAAAGCTCTTGCCACTGCCACCCTCTGCTGCTGCCCACCTGAAAGCTGCATGGGACGTCTGTTTTTGAATTCAGAAAGCTGAACCATGTCAAGTGCCTTTTGAATTCTCTCTTTAATCTCTCTTTTGCCCATCTTGCGGACTTCCAGTGGAAAAGCAAGATTTTCACCCACTGTCATATGGGGGAAGAGTGCATAGTTTTGAAAAACCATGCCAATCTGCCGCTTGTGGGGCGGAACATTATTTACTGGCTGGTCGTTGAGAAAAATTTCACCATGGGTGGCCGGTTCAAAACCTGCCAGCATCATAAGACATGTGGTTTTGCCGGATCCGGAAGGCCCCAGTATGGTAAGGAATTCGCCGCGGGCGACATCCATATTGAGATCTTTGATGACAAGAGTTTCCCCATCATAACTTTTCTGGATGTTTGTGAAACGAACCAGCGAATCAATATTTTGCGCCATCCCTCTCCTTATCTGTTTTCCAATTCAATCGATACCATTTCAAAAAAACATAGCAGCCCCATTTAATTTTATCAACTCCTCCTTTTTTTTTAACTTCGATTCTTTCTCCACGATTTTGCATGATCTTCAAACTTCTTAAACCTGAATGATTCATTCCGACTTAAATCCAAATTTATAGGGATCATACTTATCTGCAACAAACTGTTGAAACCCGGTAATAAAAGCATTCCCTGATATCTGGGGGACAATGGCCGGCTTTCTGCCCACAAAAGTCTTTTCAATAATCTCACCCTGAAACTGAGTGCCAAAAATACTTTGATAGATATAGGTCTCTCCAACGTTCAGTTCCCCTTTATGGTGGAGCAGAGCCATTTTGGCACTGGTACCTGTGCCGCAGGGAGATCGGTCAATCTGCCCCTGGCCAAATACAACCACATTGCGGTTCGGCTGCGTGTTTTCATATATTTGTACAAGCTTCACCCTGCCGGGTGCATTGCTGCCTGGGTCCAAGGCTTTAAAATTGATATTTATCTTGTCCCTTATCTCCAGGCCGATTTTTTTCAATGCCTCAATATTTTCAGGTTTCACCTCAAGGTTCAGACTTTCAGCATTCACAAGGGCAAAAAAGTTGCCTCCATAGGCAACATCCACACGGATTGATCCGATGACGTCAAGCTGAATTTCACTGGAGAGTTCATAAAAGGATTCCCGGTTCTGGACACTTATTTTTGAAATCCTGCCATCTGTTATCTGTGCCCTGCAGTGAATCAACCCTGCCGGCGTATCCAGTGCAAGGTGACTGATACCCTCTTTTCTATCCAGCCGGATCATTCCGGTTTCAAGCAGTACAACAGCAACGCCCATACTGCCATGTCCGCACATGTCAAGATATCCGTCTGTATCCATGAAAAGAACACCTGCATCGGCGCCTTCTGAAACCGGTTCAGTTAAAATTGCACCAAACATATCCTGATGTCCCCGAGGCTCCAGCATCAGCATCTGTCTGATATGATCCCGGTTCCTGGAAACCCACTGTTTTTTATCCTGCATACTTGCGCCGGGAATATGGCCGATACCGCTGGTGACAACTCGTGTGGCTTCACCCATGGTATGGGAATCCACCGTATTAATAACATGGGAAAACTTCATTGCGCACTCTCCTTTTCAATGGCAGCTTGAGACCTGACCCTGACAATTTCAGCACCCAGGGGTAGCGTGCTTTTTGAAGATCTTCATCAATAAAAATCTCCTCTTTTTTAAGCTTCATGGCTCTCCCTTAAAATTTTTACAGTCTGCTATTTGAACTATTGTCAATTAATAATAGAGTGTTGAAATCAAAAAAAACAAACACCAGAACAGAGGCAATATACATAGCAAAAATATCAGACGAATGGCAATAAGGTAATTAAAATATAAACATCCACACTGAAAAAAAACGTCAAAGATAGCCAAAAAGCGATTAGTTCAGGACTTTATTGATGAAGTAGTGAAAAATTATGAACAATTTCAAAAATGAAAAATGTCACTTAATATTAATCCTATAACGTTAGTTATATTATAAAACATTTGACTTATTTGGTTTTACCTGTCATATTTTGAATAAAAATATTCAGAAAGGAGACAGGCCATGCTACCAAGTTGTCGTCAGAATGAGAATCTATATCAAATTCCACAGTTTGACTTAACCTCTCAAGACATCAAGGAGTTCAGTGATGAGCTTGATGGGTTTCACTCACATTTTCATGATTGCTTTAAAAGAAGCGAGTCCAGGGATCATTTTTTAAAATATATGGGCGGACAATTCAGCGAACTTGAAAGAAAATCCATTGAACCAATTGCTCTGAACATTAAAGGTGTCAACGTTAGGGCGATGCAGCGGTTTGTGAGTGATGCTCCATGGGATGATGATAAAATCATGTCTAAGTATCGTAATTTAGCTGCATCTGATTTTGGGAGTCCAGATGGCGCTTTGATTTTCGATGAGTCCGGGTTCGCCAAAAAAGGAAAAGAGTCTATTGGGGTAGGAAAACAATATTGTGGCAACCTCGGTAAGGTTGACAACTGCCAGGTTGGTGTATTTGCGGCATACGCCTCGGAAGTAGGTTATTCTATTGTAGACAAGCGTTTGTTCATCCCTGAAAGATGGTTTGACGATGCGTATGAGGAACGCAGGAAAAAATGCAAACTTCCAGCGGATACAGTATTTCGAACAAAACCTCAATTAGCAGCGGAGATGTTAAATTTCCTGGCAAAAGAAGGAACGCTTCCATTCAAATATATTTTAGGTGATTCTATTTACGGTATCAGTCCTGATTTTATTGAGGCGGCAGACGCTTTGATAGATACTACTTATTTTGTGTCTGTTCCAAGCAATACTTTGTGCTGGTTAAAATCACCAATGAGTGTGAAAAAAAATTACAAGTATAAAGGCGAGAAACGAACTAAAACCGTTCTTGTTGATACCGAACAGAAGCCCATTTCATTGTCGACACTGGCGAAAAATACTAATTCGTGTCCATCCATAAATAGTGTTTTCTGACCCCATACTTCGCAAAATAAGGATCAG
>CAYZCC010000058.1:7048-11282 GCA_964476805.1 uncultured Desulfobacula sp. | reverse complement strand
ATTGTGCGAATGACCGACCTCTTCGCCATTGTCATGCTCGCCGGAATCTACAGTCTGCTTTCCGCCAGTCTCTTTCTTAATCTTGATGCAGTCGATGTTGCTTTTACCGAGGCATCAGTGGGCGCTGGGATTTCCACACTGTTGATGCTCGCCTCGCTTAAACTTGTGGGAAGAGAGGAAAAAAACAAACGGTACAAACCAACGCTTGCTCTCGGGATTGTTATGGTGACCGGTGCGCTGCTGATTTACGGCACTTTTGACATGCCCCATTTCGGATCTGCCGATGCGCCGGTGCATAACCATGTGGCACCCCGCTACCTCAATGAATCAATGGATGAGATCGGCGTTCCCAACATCGTTACTTCGATTCTGGCCAGCTATCGGGGCTTTGATACTCTTGGTGAGGTTTTGGTTATTTTTACAGCGGGAATAGGGGTGATGTCCCTGCTTCTGGTCCGGCGGGAAACACAGGATACGGCACAGCAAACAGCCCAGCCAGATATGCAGCAGCAGATCATTTTGCGGGTCGTTGCCAAAATAATGCTGCCCCTGATTCTTATGTTTGCTCTCTATGTCCAGTTTCATGGAGACTACGGCCCTGGAGGAGGATTCCAGGCTGGCGTTATTTTCGCAGCCGGCGTTATTCTCTATACCATGCTTTTCGGTTTAACCAATGCACGACGCATCTTTAAACGTAGAATACTGGGATTACTGGCGGCAACAGGTGTTCTGATCTATGCCGGCGTCGGGGTCAGCTGCATAATAATGGGCGGGAACTTCCTGGACTATAGTGTTCTCAGCCATGATCCTGTTCACGGGCAGCACCTCGGTATTCTACTGGTAGAGCTGGGCGTTGGAATTACAGTCGCTTCAGTCATGATAACCCTCTTTTTCAAATTCACCTGGAGAACCGTCAAACATAAATATATCGCATGAATATTCTCGGACTTTACAATTACTGGATAGTGGTAGTGCTGATGATGATCGGTTTTTATATCGTCATCACCCATGAAAACCTGATCAAGAAACTGATCGGTTTAAGCATCTTTCAAACCGCTGTTTTTTTTCTATATATCAGTGTAGGAAAAATTACCGGAGGCACTGCGCCCATTTATGACGAACAATGGCAGCTCTACTCCAACCCCCTGCCTCATGTTCTAATCCTCACGGCTATTGTTGTGGGGATAGCCACTACTGCTCTGGGCCTGTCACTGGTTGTTAGAATTAAAGAAGCGTATGGCTCCATTGAAGAGGATGAAATTCATGCTCAGGACAGTCGTGATGAGCTTGAGTCTCAACTGGAGACATATGGCCTTCGACAAAAACATATAGCCGCAAAAAAGAAATAGATCAGTGACAGCCCACTATCCCATACTTCAGGTTATCATTCCGCTCATAGGCGCACCTCTCTGTCTGTTCCTTCGACTCCCCCGTCTGGCAGGTGTATTTGCCATTTTTGTCAGTGCTGCTGCATTCCTCGTCAGCTGCGGATTGTTGCAGCAGGTACTCCTTCATGGCACGATTGTTTATGAACTCGGCGGCTGGCCCGCACCCTGGGGGATTGAATACCGCATCGATCATCTCAACAGCTATCTTCTCCTGCTTGTTTCATCAATAAGCACCATTGTACTGATAGCTGCCCAGTCCAGTATTCGTGAAGAACTTCCGGAAAACAGGCACACATTTTTTTATACAGCCTATCTTCTGTGTCTCACAGGCCTTCTGGGTATCCTTGCCACAGCGGATGCCTTTAATGTATTTGTATTTCTTGAAATTTCAGCCTTATCTTCCTATACACTCATTGCCCTTGGCACGGATCGTCGTGCGCTGACCGCCTCCTATCAATACCTCATTATGGGTACCATTGGCGCCACCTTCATTATTATCGGTGTGGGTTTAATGTACATGATGACCGGAACACTGAATATGCATGACCTCTCCTTGCGGCTTCCTGAAGTATATGAGTCAAGAACCATCCTGTGCGCATTTGGTTTTTTTATTGTGGGTGTCTGTCTTAAGCTGGCTCTTTTTCCTTTACACCTGTGGCTGCCCAACGCCTATGCCTATGCACCCTCTGTTGCCACTGCCTTTCTGGCTGCAACATCAACGAAAGTAGCTGTTTATGTTTTGATTCGCTGGGTATTTGACGTGTTCAGCATTGAGTTTGTCTCCCAGTCGCTGCCACTCAATGATATTTTCCTTGTACTTGGCCTTGCGGGCATATTTGCTGCCTCTGTTTCCGCTATCTACCAGTTGAATATCAAACGGCTCTTTGCCTATTCCAGCGTGGCTCAGATTGGTTATATGATTGTCGGGATTGCCATTGGAACTTCCATGGGACTCACAGCAACGCTGCTGCATCTTTTTAATCATGCCCTGATGAAAGGCGCACTCTTTCTTGCAATGGGTGCAGTCGTCTACCGCATCGGCAGTGCTCAGTTCAACCATTCTGCCGGTTTGGGGCGTAAGATGCCCTGGACGATGGCTGCTATAGTCACCGGAGGATTGAGCCTCATCGGGGTGCCACTGACTGTTGGCTTTGTCAGCAAATGGTATCTGATCACAGCTTTGCTGGAAAGAGGCTGGTGGCCCGTTGCCGTACTGGTTTTGCTCAGTTCCCTGATCGCCGTTATTTATGTGTGGCGTATAGTCGAGTGGGTCTATTTTGAAAAACCGCGGATCCTTCTCGATAATATCAGGGAAGCTCCGCTAAGCCAGCTTATCCCTATCTGGATACTGGTTTTGGCAAACCTCTATTTTGGCATTGACACCCGATTGACAGCAGGTGTGAGCAAGCTGGCCGCCCAAAGCCTTTTTGGAGTGAATCCGTGATACCGTTACCGCCTGAACTGATACTATTGTTAACCATAATAATCCCGGCAGCTGCCGTTATCGGCATCATAGCTGCTGGTTCCTTCCCCAACCTGCGGGAAGGCGTGACCATCACCGCAAGTATCGTGCTCATTTATCTGGTGAGCCGCCTCTATACTCTTATTAAAAACGGCACAGACATATCTCTGATCTTTCCTGATCTGTTTCCAGGCCTGGCACTCAATTTCACTATCGAGCCTCTGGGCATGCTTTTTTCTCTGGTCGCCGGATATTTATGGCTGGTAACCACCATTTATGCAATCGGCTATATGCGTGGCCACCAGGAAAAAAACCAGACTCGATTTTATGCCTGTTTTGCTGTAGCTATCTCCTCTGCCATGGGTATCGCCTTTGCTGGTAATTTTTTTACTCTTTTTATCTTTTATGAAGTTCTGACGCTTTCCACATACCCTCTGGTAACACATGCGGGAACCCTGAAGGCCAAAAAAGGGGGACGTGTCTATCTCGGTGTTCTGATGACAACCTCTATTCTTTTTCTCCTCATGGCCACTATCGGGACATGGCACACTGCCGGCACCCTGGATTTCACGAATGGAGGAATTTTTACCGACCAGACCTCTCACCTGGTTACCGGCACATTACTGGTTCTCTTTATATTCGGTATCGGCAAGGCCGCTATCATGCCGTTTCATCGCTGGCTCCCAGCGGCAATGGTTGCGCCGACTCCTGTCAGTGCCCTGCTCCATGCGGTCGCTGTTGTAAAGGCCGGCGTTTTTACGGTTCTTAAGGTCTGCGTCTATATTTTTGGAATTGATCTTCTTCAGGAGCTGCCAAGCGCGAATATTATGCTCTATCTTGCCGGAGCAACTGTACTGCTTGCCTCAATCGTCGCCATGCGGCAGGATAATCTTAAAGCCCGGCTGGCCTACTCCACCATCAGTCAGCTTAGTTATATCACCATTGGGGCTCTTCTTGCGACCCATGCAGGAATTGTCGGCGGCACCATGCATATTGCCATGCACGCTTTCGGTAAAATCACCTTATTCTTCTGCGCGGGTGCCATTATGCTGGCTACACACAAAACACAAATCAGTGAAATGCGGGGCATAGGAAGACAGATGCCTGTCACCATGACCGCATTTTTCATCGGCAGCCTCAGTATCATCGGACTCCCTCCCACCGGAGGAACATGGGGAAAATGGTTTCTGATGACTGGCGCTCTGGATGCCGGTCAATGGGTTATAATGGGTGTGCTGATGATCAGCTCATTGCTGAATATCGCCTATCTCCTGCCCATACCGCTGCGCGCTTTTTTCAGCAGGGGTCAGGCCCAGGGAGAAGTAAAAATCAAGGAAGCACCACTCCCTTCGCTCCTCGCTTTGAGTTTTACCGCACTTTGTTG
>CAYZCC010000058.1:0-7038 GCA_964476805.1 uncultured Desulfobacula sp. | reverse complement strand
TTTATTTTTCTTTACCCAACCACTCTACGAACTGGCGCTTGCAGTTCTTTAAAATACAGGAGATAATTATGGCAAAGAACAACCCACATTTTTTTGATAACCCACGAAACGTTAAAATCGTTATTTACACTCTTTATGTGAGTTGTGCGCTGTTGTTTATCCTTGATTTTATCATTCACCGCCACACCTATCATCATTGGGAAGGGCTTCTTGGTTTCTATTCAGTTTATGGATTTATAGGCTGCACCTTTATTGTTTTTGGGTCAAAAGTACTGCGTAGTTTCGTACAAAGAGATGAGGATTTTTACGAACGTGATGACCTGAAACAGTCAGGGGAGGACAAAGAGTAATGTGGATCTCAGAGCTCCCTGCCTTTATCCCCTTTTTCATTGCTGCTTTTCTGGCACTGGTCACGAGAGGACACCTGCGCTCATTCCTGATGCTTGCCATTGTTGCTTTGAGCGGTCTCCATCTTTGGATGCTGCCCGGAGATGTTACGGTAACCATACCCTTTTTGCAGTATGAACTTCAGCCATACCGCGTTGACGGCCTGAGTCGTATTTTTGGTTATGTTTTCCATCTGGCAGCCTTTATTTCCATCCTTTTTTCACTGCACCTTAAGGACACAACCCAGCATGTTTTCGGCTTGCTCTATGCAGGAAGCGCTATTGGCGCTGTTTTTTCAGGAGACCTGCTGACCTTGTTTGTCTTTTGGGAATTCCTGGCCGTTACCTCCGCTTTTCTCATATGGGCCCAGAGAACAGAAAGAGCCTATCAGGCTGGCTTGAGATATCTCATTATCCAGGTTCTCTCCGGCATAATACTCTTGGCTGGAATCATTGTTCATTCCTGGCAGACCGGCTCACTGAGTTTTGATTATATCGGTATAGGCCATATCAGCGGCTGGCTGATACTCCTTGCTTTTGGGATCAAAGCAGCCTTTCCTCTGCTGCACACCTGGCTGACCGATGCCTATCCTGAAGCAACCCCAACAGGAACTGTTTTTCTGAGTGCATTCACCACCAAAACTGCCATTTACACCCTTGCCAGAGCATATCCCGGAACAGAGCTTCTCATTTATGTTGGTGCCACCATGGCCTGTTTCCCCATTTTTTATGCGGTGATTCAGAATGACCTGAGAAAGGTACTTTCCTACAGCCTTATCAACCAGCTTGGCTTTATGGTTTGCGGTATTGGGGTGGGAACAGCATTGGCAATTAATGGGGCGGTATCACATGCTTTTGTCCATATTATCTACAAGAGCCTCCTTTTCATGTCCATGGGAGCAGTTCTCCACATGACGGGCAAAATTAAAGCCACGGATATTGGCGGCCTCTATAAAACGATGCCCATCACAGCTGTACTTTGTATCATAGGAGCCGCCTCAATATCAGCGTTTCCATTCTTCAGCGGTTTTGTCGCTAAATCCATGATCATGGCTGCGGCGTTAAAAGAAGGGTATCACTATATTTGGCTGATACTGCTTTTTGCCTCTGCCGGCGTTCTCAAGCATGCGGGTATCCAGATCCCTTATTTTGCCTTTTTTGCCCATGATTCAGGCATCCGGACATCTGAGCCTCCTAAAAATATGCTGCTGGCGATGTTCATTGCTGCATTCTTTTGCCTGGCAATTGGAATATATCCAAAAATGTTGTACCAGCTTCTGCCATTTGCCACAAACTTCAATCCCTACGATCTTTCCCACGTATTAGCTCAGACACAGCTGCTGTTTTTTGCCATGCTCGCTTTTGTATGGCTTAACCTGCAGGGTCTCTATCCACCAGAAGTGAGGGCCGTCAATATCGATGCAGAATGGATCTACAGACGCCTTTTTCCAAAAATCCTCACCGCTGTGTTCAGCTGGTTATGGCAGATGGACAAAGCGTTACGGGATAAGGCTTTAAATCATATTTCAAACTTCTTTAACTATCAGAGTCAACTGTATTATCCCGGAGGCCGTGCATCCAGAATGCACCCGACCGGAAACATGGTGATATGGGTTACCGTGCTTCTAGCTGTCTACACCTGGCTTCTGTTAAGCTGGGCATGATTTCAATCTCGTGAAGCAAAAAAGACCTTCAAAAAAATCTTGAAAGCCTCTGTTTACGGTGGTCGGGACGGCAAGATTTGAACTTGCGACCACTTGTCCCCCAGACAAGTACGCTACCAGGCTGCGCTACGCCCCGACTGCTTTTTAAAAACAAGCAATTTTTATCACCCATAGCAGAGCGTGTCAAGAAATTTTGTAACGAATAGAGTCTTGCATAAATCCGGTTTTTATGGTTTATTTTGCACATGAAAAAAAGAACGTATCCCTTGAGAAACAACTATAAAAGAGAGCTGAAAAGACCGGGTATGAAAAAAATGAAACCGGGTTCTGACAAATCTTTAAAAAAAGTTTTTAAGGAAATAGGGACACCTGAAAAAAAAGAGTTCAAACCGGACCCGTTTCAACTAAAGGCAATCAAAGCAATAGAAAACTCAGATTGTCTTGTGACAGCTCCTACTGGAGCCGGGAAAACCTGGATTGCCCAGGAGGTTGCAAAAAAAGCAGTGCAAAAGAGAGGCAGAGTCTGGTATGCAACGCCACTGAAAGCTTTAACCAACTCCATCCATGCCCAGTTTGTAAAACTTTTTAAACAGGAGAGTGTCGGGATCCTGACCGGTGACATAAAGGAGAACCCTGATGCCTCAATTGTCATTGGCACCACAGAAATTTTAAGGAATCAACTCTATGATGCCATGCATACGGGTGAGAATCTGAATTGTGATCTGATTATCCTTGATGAAGCCCATTTCCTCGGAGATGAGCAGCGCGGTGTTGTGTGGGAAGAGATCATGATTTACCTGCCTGTAAGAATCCCCCTGCTTTTACTCTCTGCTACCATTGGGAACCCGTTTCAGATTGCAGAGTGGCTTGAGTCAATCCGGGGGCAAAAATGCCATGTTGTGGAAAGCAGTGATCGTCCCGTCCCTCTTTTTCCCCTTTTTATGCATCCTTCTGGAACACTTTTTCCGTTGATGCAGCCCCAGGGATCTGAAAACAAACAGAGCCTTTATAAAAAGGTTTTTAGATATGAAAAGAGAGGGGAAAAACCAAAAATGGCACCTTTTGGCAAGCTTCCTCCTTTTGCAGATATAATGGAAGTCCTTGACAGATATAACCTGCTGCCAGCCATCTTTTTTTTAAAATCAAGAAAAGAGTGTGACCAGGCAATCAAGCTCTGCAATTCGGACCTATTGTCCAGAAACCCTGAAAAAAAGAGAGCCTTGAAGGCTGAAACAGATAACCTTGTTTCTGGGAACCCGCATCTTTCCAACCATAACCAGAGATTATATCTTGAACAGAGTGGATGTGCATCCCACAACAGCGGCCATCTTCCTGCATGGAAAGTTGTGGTTGAAACGCTTATGTCCCAAGGTCTTCTGAATGCCATGTTTGCCACATCAACAGTTGCAGCCGGGGTGAACTTTCCTGCAAGATCAGTTGTTGTATTAAATTCTGACCGCTTTAACGGAGTTGAATTCATCTCTTTAAACCCAAGTGAATTCCAGCAGATGACTGGAAGAGCCGGAAGAAGAGGTATGGATAAGATAGGATTTGCTATCATGGTACCGGGTAAATTCATGGATCTTCAATATATTGCAAAATTAATTAATTCCCCTGCTCTTGATATTGAAAGCCAGATAACCATCAATTTCTCCATGGTTTTAAATCTTCTGCTGTCTCACACGCCTGATCAGATAAGAATACTTCTTAAAAAATCTTTTGCCTCCTATATGATCTCTTTAAAAAAGAGAAAAGGTAAAAAAGCCAGAAAAAAATTTGGTTCAGGACTCCAATTTTTA
Source organism: uncultured Desulfobacula sp. (assembly GCA_964476805.1). Lineage (GTDB taxonomy): Bacteria > Desulfobacterota > Desulfobacteria > Desulfobacterales > Desulfobacteraceae > Desulfobacula. The sequence goes on along the minus strand of CAYZCC010000058.1, from coordinate 3,189 downwards.
TGGAAAGATTTTTTAAATCACATGGAATTTTTAATGCAGGAAAACTTTGTTTCAGAGGATGGGAGACTCACCCATGACGGACTATGGGCATCAAACCTGAGAATTGACTCCCCTCTTCTTGTGGCACAAAGTATCCGGCAGAATCTTCTGCCGCAAAACGACCCGGCGCTGCTTGCTGCGATTATCGGCTCCTTTGTAAATGAAAAAGAATTCAAAGATGATATTTTATACTCCAGCGCGCTGTCAAAAAGACTTAAAGATGCTTTTTTGAATGCAAGAAAGGGATTAAAACCCTTTGCCGTTAAAATGCTAAAAAAAGGGTTTCATGCTCCAAATCTTTTTATTCAGCCCAGCCTGCTTCTCTATTCCTGGGCTCATGATGAACCGTGGGAAAATATTGTAACACATCCGGAATACGGGCCTGGAGATTTTGCCAGGCTCACCATGAGAACGGCTGACAATCTAAGACAGATATCAAAATTAGGTGATGCTTTTCCCACTATTGCCAGAACTGCAAAAGAGGCGACTGTGCTTATTTTAAAAGAGCCTGTGGTGACAGACCTGAATAGTGTATGAACGAAAACCGGGAGAGGGATTAAAAAACTGTGATTATATCAATAATTTTCAAAAAACTTAAAAATGCTGTGACTGATCTTCTGCCCATTATTCTTGTTATTGCCTTTTTCCAGATTTTTGTTTTAAAACAGCCTTTACCACAGATGGGTGAGGTGATTTTTGGTGCGTTGCTTGTGGCAGCCGGTTTGAGCCTGTTTGTGCTGGGACTGGAAATGGGCCTTTTCCCAATCGGTGAAGCGCTGGCACACGCTCTTGCAAAAAAAAGGAGTATCTTCTGGCTGCTGTTTTTTGCCTTTACTCTGGGGTTCTCCACCACTGTGGCAGAACCTGCTCTGATTGCTGTTGCTGCAGAAGCAGCAGATACAGCCGGAAAAGCAGGACTTATCGATCCTGGCAAAGACTCTTTGAAACAGTATGCCCTGGGACTTCGCATATCCGTTGCCTTTTCCGTAGGGCTTGCTATTCTTATCGGGGTGATGCGGATCATCCGGGGCTGGCCTGTTCACTATCTAATTATCAGTGGCTATATTGTTGTTATGCTGATGACCACAATTGCTCCAAAAGAGATCATTGGTCTGGCCTATGATGCCGGGGGGGTTACCACATCAACTATCACCGTACCGCTTGTTGCCGCTCTGGGGGTGGGGCTTGCATCATCTATCAGGGGAAGGAGTCCTCTTGTGGACGGCTTTGGTCTTATCGCTTTTGCTTCTCTCCTGCCCATGATTTTTGTCATGGGATACGGACATGTAATGTTTGGATGAAACAGGGTATCATTTTATGGAATTCATACACCGCTTCACTCAAATACTATTTAGTACCTGTATAGATGTGCTTCCCATTGTTTTACTTATCGTTGGTTTTCAATTTCTGGTTTTGCGCCAGCCACCTGCGAATATCGGCCGTCTCATTGTTGGGGGCGTCTATGTAGTGATTGGCCTTACGCTCTTTTTGGCTGGACTCGAAAAAGCACTTTTCCCTCTGGGAAATATCATGGCAGAACAGTTGTCTGACCCTGTTTTTATTTACGGTACAGATAAAATTGTCACAACTGCTGACTGGAAAGCGTATGGATGGATTTACCTTTTTGCTGCAATGATTGGCTTTGCAACCACGATTGCCGAACCCTCTCTGATAGCTGTTGCTTATAAGGCAAGTGAAGTGTCTGCCGGAACAATCAATCAGTGGGGTTTGAGAATTACCGTCGCATTGGGGGTTGCCTTTGGGATAAGCCTTGGAACATTTCGTATTATTACAGGAACACCACTCTATCAATACATTCTTGCAGGCTATATAATTGTTATTATACAGACTCTGTCGACCCCTAAAAATATCATTCCGCTGGCATATGATTCCGGCGGAGTGACCACTTCAACTGTTACAGTGCCTCTTGTGGCAGCACTTGGCCTTGGACTTGCTGCAACTGTTCCAGGGCGGAACCCTGCCCTGGACGGTTTTGGCCTTATCGCTTTTGCAAGTCTTTGTCCCATAATCACTGTCATGGGCTATGCACAATTAATGCAACTGTTTACTAAACGCAAAACAAATAAGGGAGAAAAATAATGCGCTTTAAACTTATTTTATCCATAGTAAAAGCAGATTTCACTGATAAGATTGTTGATAATGCCAAAGAGGCAGGAGCGACCGGAGCAACAATCATACAAGGCAGAGGGACAGGGATCCGGGAGGCAAGGACCTTTTTTGGTCTCTCCCTTGAAGCCCAGAGTGACATCATCATGTTTCTTGTGGAAGAGCATCTTACTGATAAAATTTTAAATGCCATAAAAGAAGCTGGAAAATTTCACAAGCCGGGTACAGGAATTGCTTTTGCAATTCCTGTTGACAGTATTGTGGGCCTGGAAAGCCAGATAGAAAAATTTAAAGACCAGGTGAAAAAAAATTATTTTTAAATAAAAACAGTTTTAATTAAAGGGAGGGGGATTATGATCCACGAAAATGCATCAATAATCAAGGCAAAGGATGTGATGCACAAGGGAATTGTATCCATTGACGGTATGGCTACAGCAAGGGAAGCTGCTGCAAAAATGCGTTCAGAAAAACTCTCATATCTGCTGGTTGATAAGCGCAATGACGATGATGCCTGGGGTATTGTGGCGGTTCATGATTTTATAGAAAAAGTGATCATACCGGGTCGCTCTTCATCCAATGTACATGTCTATGAGATCATGACAAAACCGATTATCACTGTACCTGCTGATATGGACATACGCTATGTAGCCCGCATGATTTACAGAGCCGGCATACGAAGAACTGCTGTTGAGGAGGGAGGAGAGCTGATCGGAACGATCACTCTTTCATCACTGATTCTTAAAAATAAGCTTTTTTAGTTCCTGTTTTAAGAAATCCTGTATTGATTTTTTACCTATTGATAAGGTATTGCGCTCCAATTCCCCTGAAATCAAACCGGACAAAGGCGTATCCTCTTTCTGCAAACCAAGGATGAAACCCTGAATCACCTGAATTTTGATCATAATCTCAGACTATTAACTGGAGAATCTTATGAAGCAAATATTTTCAGCCAAAGCACCTGATGCTATTCTGGATAAAATCATCAAAGCCACAATTTTTTTAAAGAGCATGGATGATTTTACG
>CAYZCC010000057.1:8623-11458 GCA_964476805.1 uncultured Desulfobacula sp. | reverse complement strand
TGTTCTTAAGACCCGCTCTACAAATTTTCACTGACCAATTTTCAAAGATCAAATAGGCTCTAATGGAAATTTAAACATTTCCTAAAAAAGATGAACCTGTAAAAAGTCCGATTTTGGCAATTTTTGGGTCGTAACATACTGAAATTATATATAGCGACTTTGTCATTTTTGACTTTTTACGAGACCATCAAAAAAAACTTTGCTAAAATATATGAATATTATTTATTTGTCAAACTATTTTTGAGGGGTTTTAAAAATATTTTTTTACTTCAGGATCTACCTCTTGGGCAATTTTTCACCAAACTGTCTACTCTTCTCTTTTGCTCGATCATCTGTTTTTCGTGACATCTGAATAACCATTTCCTCGACAGGGTCACTCTCAAAGGCAATTCTCCTCATACCCGTCATATTATAACGGATCATGGCTGGAAGATTCTTCTTGACAGAGGATTGGATATTTTCCAACATTATGAAATGAACGCTTCTTTTTCTCTTGGCAATCCTCTTCAGAAATACAGAGCATGTAAAGCTTTTGAGATAACTTATTTGAAACTTGATGTCTGATTACGCTTGCGTTTTTATAACTGAGTTGATATAAGCCAGATGCTGTTTTTATTTGTAATGGTATAACAACCTGCTTCTGCATTTCTTTTGTCTGAATGGAATATTGGATGGGAAATCATAAAAGATCAGATTGTTGAAAATACCATATTTTATTTATTCCATATAGAGGAGTTTTAACGTGGTTTTATTAGCAGAAAATAAAGATCAGATGATTGAAAAATTTAAAATTCATGATTCTGACACCGGTTCACCAGAAGTGCAGGTTGCAATTTTAACCCACCGCATTTCTTATCTTACAGAGCATCTTAAAGAACACAAAAAAGACCACCATTCAAGACGGGGTCTGCTGATCCTTGTAGGAAGGCGCAGAAGCCTTCTTGACTATCTCAAGAAAAAAAATATCAACAGATATCGAACGTTGATCGAGAAACTCGGATTAAGAAAATAGTATGAGGCCCGGCAGGTTGTGCAGTACAGCCTGCTGACCGGTTTTTGATATTTTAAGATCAAAAACCGGTTTATTTTTATTAGTTTTAATCAACAGGTTGTCAAAAAATAGAGATTGTTTCTACACAAAAATTAAGAAAAATTGCATTTTGTGATGATCTGTTAAGCGATAATGTTAAGGAAAATTTTTAAATAAGTTCGCATGCCTGCTCTTAAATATTAAATATATGTTTGAGAGCAGACATGCGGGTTTATAATTTTTAGAAATTTCCTTAAACATTCTCGCCTTACATCCTTACAGGAGAAATTTATGGAAAAAACATTTACAACAACTATTAATGGGAAAGAACATTCCATTACATCAGGTAAAATTGCCAAGCAGGCATCAGGATCAGTCATAGTACAGTGTGGTGAAACCATTGTGCTTGTGACTGCGGTTGGTGCAAAAGAGCCAAAACCAGAGATCAGTTTTCTACCCTTAACAGTTGAATACCAGGAAAAAATTTATTCAGCAGGCAGGATTCCGGGAAATTATTTCAGACGGGAAATCGGCAGGCCTTCTGAGAAAGAGATACTGACTGCAAGATTGATTGACAGGCCCATCCGGCCCCTTTTTGAAGATGACTACAATTATGAAACCCACGTCATTGCGACTGTTCTCTCAATGGATAAAATTAATGAGCCAGACACCCTTGCCATGGTGGGGGCTTCTGCAGCTCTTGAGATTTCAGATATCCCTTTTGCAGGACCCATTGCCAGTGTAAAAGTCGGCAGAATTAATGGTGAGTTTGTTGCCAATCCAGACATTGAAGAGATGGAGAAAAGCGATATTGAACTGATGGTAGCCGGTTCAAAAACAGGGGTTGTCATGGTTGAAGGAGACGCTGATATCGTTTCTGAAAAAGAGATGCTGGAGGCAATCTTTTTTGGACATGAAGCGTTGCAGCCTTTAATTGATATCCAGGTTGAATTGAAAAAAGAGTTTGGAAAAGAAAAACGTCTGTTTGTGCCGCCTGCAAAGAATGAAGAGCTTGCTGCCAAAGTCGTTGAATTCTCCAGGGATAAAATTCATGAGAAAGTTCAGATTAAAACAAAGATAGAACGTCAAAACGCCTTGAGTGCTTTAAAAGATGAAGTAGTTGAACATTTTTGCGAAGATTATCCAGAGCAGGTTAAAGAGATTAAAGAGGCTTTTGGAAAATGTGTTAAAAAGACAAGCCGTGATATGGTCTTAAAAGAGGACAGAAGAATTGACGGCAGAGCATTTGATGAAATAAGACAGATAGACTGCGAAGTTGGAAATCTTCCAAGACCCCACGGTTCAGCACTGTTTACAAGGGGTGAAACCCAGGTACTGGGTGTGTTAACCCTTGGTTCCGGCATGGATGAACAGCGTGTTGAAACCCTGATGGGAAATGAAACAAGGGCTTTCATGCTCCACTATAACTTTCCTGCTTTTAGTGTGGGAGAGTGCAGACGTCCGGGCGGGCCGAGCCGAAGGGATATCGGTCATGGTAACCTTGCCACCCGAGCTCTTTCAAGGATTCTTCCTTCACAGGAGGATTTTGAGTATACCATTCGTCTTGTGGGTGAAGTAATGGAATCCAACGGGAGTTCTTCCATGGGAACAGTATGCGCTGGAACCCTGGCCTTAATGGATGGTGGCGTGCCAATCAAGGCGCCTGTTTCAGGAATTGCCATGGGACTTGTCAAAGATGAGAATAAAACAGCGGTTCTTTCAGATATTCTTGGGGCTGAAGATCATTTTGGTGATATGGATTTTAAGGTGGCAGGAACAGCTGAGGGGATTACAGCTCTCCAGAT
>CAYZCC010000057.1:2606-8613 GCA_964476805.1 uncultured Desulfobacula sp. | reverse complement strand
TCTCCAGATGGATATCAAAGTTAAAGAGCTTTCAAAAGATATCATGGAGACCGCTTTAAACCAGGCCAGAGGCGGCAGGATACATATTCTCAATAAAATGCTTGAAACTCTGAAAAATACAAGGGATGAAGTCTCCCCCCATGCGCCTAAAATTATCAGCATCAAGATTAAATCTGATAAAATCAGGGAGATAATCGGTCCTGGCGGAAAGGTGATCCGGGCACTTCAGGCAGATACCAATACGGTCATTGAAGTAAATGATGAAGGTGTTGTAAAAATTGCTGCGGCAAATGAAGAGGATTCTGCGCTTGCTTTGAAAATGGTAAAAGATATTGCCCTTGATCCTGAAATCGGTGCAGTTTATCAGGGTAAAGTGGTTAAAATTACCGATTTTGGCGCTTTTGTAAATATTAAACAGGGCACAGACGGCCTGGTCCATATTTCCGAGCTTGCAAACTACAGGGTTAAAAAAGTTACAGATATCCTAAAAGAGGGAGAGACTGTTTCTGTTAAGGTGCTGGATATTACAAGGGATGGAAAAATAAAACTCAGCTATAAAGCTGCTAAAGAAGATGAAAAATAATTCATTTTATGTGTGTCCCCTTGCCAGCGGAAGCAGGGGGAACTCTCTTTTTGTCTCGTGTGACAACTTTCCCCTTTTGATTGATGCAGGACTTTCAGGTATTGAAATTCAGCGGCGTTTAACGGCAGTGAATATTGAGCCTGAAACCCTCAAAGCAATTATAATCACACATGAACACTCCGATCATGTGAAGGGTGCAGGTGTATTGAGCCGGCGCTATCATATTCCTGTATATATTACAAAAAAAACCTGGAAGGCCTGCCCGAACCTTGGTGAAATTAAAGACCTGCGGTTTTTTGAGTGCGGCAGATCTTTTCAAATTAATCATATAAAAATTAATCCCTTTTCCATCTCCCATGATGCCATCGATCCTGTTGGACTCACCCTTGAATTCCAAACCCATAAAATCGGTATTGCCACTGATCTTGGTATTGCCACAGGCCTTGTAAGAGAGCATCTGAAAAACAGCACTGTTTTATATATCGAGTCAAACCATGATCCTGAAATGTTGATCAGTGGTTCCTATCCATGGCACCTGAAACAGAGGATTAAAGGAAGAACCGGGCATCTTTCCAATAATGATGCCAGAGATTTACTTAAAGAGCTTAAGGCAGACAATCTAAAACATGTGATCCTTGCCCATTTAAGTGAAGAGAATAACTGTCCCAGAAAAGCAGCGGCAGAAGTTTTTAAGGGCTTGAACAGATCAGATATTACGCTGCATGTTGCAAAACCTGATAAACCCGGGAATCTGGTAAAGCTATAAGCAGAAGTTTTGCCTGTCATCTAATAACATAAAATGATTCAGCTTTCAGGCGTAATCAGTTTAACCCTATGAAAAATCAGCGGAACCCCAAAATTGGGATAGAGGAACTCAAATGAAATATAAAATTTTTGTGGATGGACAGTTTGGAACAACCGGTTTGAAAATTGATGAGATGTTACGCCGAAGAGAAGAGCTTGATATTCTGAAAATAGCAGAAAAAGAGAAAAAAAATCCTGAAATCAAACAGGAGATGCTCAATGAAGCAGACCTGGTATTTCTCTGCCTGCCTGACAATGCTGCACGCGAAACAATGCCGCTGATAACCAACCCCAAAACAAAGGTGATAGATGCCAGTACAGCACACAGAACTGATAAAGAGTGGACTTATGGCATACCAGAGTTAAATCGTTTTCAAAGAGAGAAGATAAGAAGAAGCAAAAGGGTGTGTGTCCCCGGGTGTCATGCAACCGGTTTTATAATGGCGGTAAATCCTTTGATTGAAAACCATATGGTTTCAAAAAAACAGAAGCTGTTATGTCACTCTATTACCGGGTACAGTGGCGGCGGAAAAGGCATGATCACTTTTTATGAAACCCCTGAAAATTTTGAAAAAGTGAATTCACAAAGGCCGTATGCCCTCACTCTTGACCATAAACACCTGCCTGAAATGCAGTATGTCCTGGGGTTAGAAACACCGCCGCTCTTTACACCCAGTGTTGGGAACTTCAAGCAGGGCATGCTGGTGATGACCTATCTGGTGAAGGAGCAGTTGCCTGCTAAGATCTCAAGGCAGGAGATGATAGCGGCATATAAAAAATATTACCAGGATAGTGTGTTTGTAAAAATTGTTGAAGACAATTCAGAATACCTTGATGACGGTTTTTTAAATGCAAAAGCGTGTAATAACACCAACTCAATAGAGCTCTCTCTCTATGAAAACCTGGCGTATGTCGTGCTCATCTCCTGTCTGGACAACCTTGGAAAGGGTGCTTCAGGAGCGGCTGTTCAGAATATGAACCTAATGCTGGGATTGGATGAAAACACCGGGTTTAACCCCTAAGCTGCCTGCAGGAAGATCCGGCTACAGCAGAATCACCAGGGCTATTCAGGAGCAGGAGCATTCAGGTATAGAATTTATGTTAATTTTTTAAAATCTTAATCTTTACGATTTCACCTTTTTGATTAATATATGCCACACCATCTGCCAGCGTTATCCCTGATTTGGAACCAAGAATTTTTATCTTCTCTTCATATAGGTCAATGGATGAAAGTTTTTCGTGTTTTGACAGGGGGTCTGATTTTAAAGTATCCGTTCTATCTGCTGTCCTGCTTTTTGAGACACTGGTTTTATCAGTTGACCTTTTTTTAGGTGGGTTTTTAGCAGCAAAATGACGCGCTTTATTTCTGCTGTGAATAAGCTGTCCAACACCGGAGTAATCATTTTTCTCCTCTTCATCCGCGCAGGAAGTAAAAGCAAGAAAAATAATTCCCATCAGTACATATGCAAAATAAGTTTTTGCTCTCATTTTAATTCCCCTCAATCGAATCTTCCTTTTTGTGGTGAAGCTCAATTTTAAATATATCCTTATTATACACTTAGAATATCACTAAAGCTGTATTAAATCAATGGCATTGAAATATGGCAAAGGAGTATAAACTCAAAACAGAAGCCACATGATAATAATCGGACAGAATAGAAATAAGTTAAAAATTGGGCTTGAAAAAAATAAAAATAATTACTATATTCATTTTTTCCGGCTGTGCAGGCTGGGTATGGATTATTCTGATCGGTCGCCTTGTAACAGAAGGTCATGAACCTCGTCAGGTTCGGAAGGAAGCAGCGATAAGTGATCTCTTCTGTGTCCCGGATTGATCCCGGTTATGCAATTTTCCTGTCACCTTCTGCCAGCCGGATTTTTCTTTTACACCAATATTTTATATCTTGACATGCTTTTAAATAGACTTATTTTCCTGCCATAATTTAGTTTGCGATTTGTTGAACAGACGCTTGAATAAAGAAAATTTTAAAGCAGGAAAGAAAATTGACCAGACAGAAAAATCAAAAAAAAGATGTCAAGCAAAAGGAGTCTCCGGCAGAAAAAGAGAAACCTGAAAAAAAATCCAGTAAAAAAGATAAGGCAGATAATAAAGAGATCATTGAGTTGAAAGAGCAGATTTCATCTGAAAAAGATCGTGTTTTAAGGCTTTCAGCTGAATTTGAAAACTTCCAGAAGAGAAAACAGAGGGAATTGGATGAATTTAAAAAATTTGCCAACGAGACAATTTTTAAACAGCTTTTACCGGTTGTTGACAATTTAGAAAGAGCGATAGACTCTACAAAAGTAAACTCTGATCAAAAAGCACTGCTAAAAGGTGTTGAACTGACACATAAGGAGATCGTCAAGCTTCTTGAGACATTCAGCGTAAAACCTGTAGAAGCTGAAGATAAAATATTTGATCCCAATTTTCACCAGGCCGTTACACAGGAAGAGAGCGATCAAGTCCCTGCCAATAGTGTTACAAAAGTACTTCAAAAGGGGTATCTGCTCCATGACAGATTGATAAGACCTGCCATGGTTATCGTGTCAAAAAAAAAACAAAATAGTAATAAAGATAAAAAAGAAGACAAGGAAAATTAATAATATCTTGGAGGATAATTATGGGTAAAATTATTGGAATAGATCTTGGGACAACCAATTCATGTGTCGCAGTGATGGAAAGAGGGGGTGAAGCAAAAATAATCACAAATTCAGATGGCGGGCGGACCACACCCTCTATTGTTGCAGTCTCGGAAAACAATGAGAGAAGTGTTGGGCAGACAGCAAAAAGACAGGCGGTTACCAATCCTGAAAATACTGTGTTTGCAGTGAAAAGGTTGATTGGAAGAAAATTTAATTCAAATGAAGTACAAAATGATGTCCCCATTCTTCCCTATAAAATTGAGGCCGCTTCCAATGGAGATACAAGGATCAACCTGAGGGGAAAACAGCACAGCCCTGCTGAAATCTCATCTTTTATACTGGCAAACATTAAAAAGACGGCGGAAGATTATCTTGGAGAAGATGTCAAAGAGGCAGTTATCACTGTACCCGCCTATTTTAATGACAGTCAGAGACAGGCAACAAAAGATGCGGGGAAAATTGCAGGACTTGAAGTCAAACGAATTATCAATGAGCCGACCGCTGCATCTCTTGCCTATGGCCTGGATAAAAAAGGGGAAGAGAAAATAGCTGTATTTGATCTTGGCGGTGGAACATTTGATGTCTCTGTTCTTGAAATTGGCGATGGTGTATTTGAAGTGAAGTCCACATCAGGTGATACCCATCTTGGCGGCGAAGATTTTGATTTAAGAATCATTGACTATATTGCCGGTGAGTTTAAAAAAGAACAGGGCATTGATGTGAAAAATGATAAAATGGCTCTCCAGCGCCTTAAAGAGGCTGCTGAAAAAGCTAAAATGGAACTTTCATCATCCACAGAGACCAGTATTAATCTGCCGTTTATCACTGCAGATGCCTCCGGCCCGAAACATCTTGATGTTAAACTGACCCGTGCTAAACTGGAATCCCTTGTATCGGATCTTCTTGATAACCTTGAAGCCCCCTGCAGAAAAGCGATCAAAGAGGCCAATCTTGGATCAGGCAGTGTGGATGAAGTCGTACTTGTTGGTGGGATGACCCGTATGCCAGCCGTTCAGGCACGTGTTGAAAAAATATTTGGGAAGAAACCCCATAAAGGTGTCAATCCGGATGAAGTGGTTGCCATGGGTGCTGCAGTTCAGGCCGGTGTCCTCCAGGGTGATGTAAACGATGTCCTCCTGCTGGATGTTACACCTCTGTCCCTTGGTATTGAAACCCTTGGTGGTGTTATGACCAAACTGATTGATAAGAATACAACCATTCCGACCCATAAAAGCCAGGTATTTTCAACTGCTGCTGACAATCAGCCGGCTGTTTCAATTCATGTCCTCCAGGGTGAAAGGGAGATGTCAGCCGACAATAAAACACTGGGTCAGTTTGAATTAACAGATATCCCGCCTGCACCAAGGGGAATTCCTCAGATTGAGGTCACCTTTGATATCGATGCAAACGGTATTGTACATGTGGCTGCAAAGGACAAGGCCACTGGAAAAGAGCAGTCCATCCAGATCACAGCAGCCAGCGGTCTTTCTGAAGATGAAATTAATAAGATGGTTAAAGATGCTGAAATGCATGCGGATGAAGATAAAAAGAAGAGAGAGCTCATTGACACTAAAAACAGTGCAGAAGCTCTTATAGACCAGACAGAAAAAACCTTGAAAGAGCATGGCGACAAAGTTGATGAAGAGACAAAAAAGGGGATTGAATCTGCGGTGGAATCTTTAAAACAATCCAAGGATTCAAATAACATTGATGAAATCAAGCAGAAAATGGAAGCGCTTTCACAGGCATCCCACAAACTGGCTGAGGTGATGTACCAACAGGCAGCACAGGACGGTCAGTCAGCCGCCGGAGCTCAGGGGGAAGATAACCTGGGCGGCAATGCTTCTGATGCAGGCGCCAAAGAAGAAGATGATGTTGTAGATGCTGATTATGAAGAGGTTAAGAAAGATAAATAACAGATATTGAAAACCTGTTGAATTTAATCCTGCCGTGTTCTATATACCATACGGCAGGATT
>CAYZCC010000057.1:0-2596 GCA_964476805.1 uncultured Desulfobacula sp. | reverse complement strand
TTTTTAACAGCGAGAGAATGTTTGAATGATTATTATCCGGATTTTAGCACAGAATGCCGGTCTGTACAGAGATGAAACCGCATTGGTTGAGCGGATTCCATTTTCAGGCCGGAACAGAACCCTGACCTGGAAAGAGTTTTATCAGGCCGCCAACCAGTTTGCCAATGCACTTGTTCAGAACGCCATTCAAAAAGGGGATAAGATTGTTCAGTTAATGACCAACTGCCTTGAATGGCTTCCCATCTATTTTGGAATTTTATCAACTGGCGCCTGGGCTGTCCCTCTCAATTTCAGGTTTGAATCTGATAAAATTCTTCTCTGTACCCATACTGCTGAAGCAAAGGTTTTTATATTTGGAGAAGAGGTCATTGAAAGAGTTGAACAGATAAAAAATAAGCTTGATGAACATATCTCCCTGTGGATCTTTACAGGTCCTGAAGAGGTATGCCCTGACTATGCAGTACCGTATGAAACATTTATCAATGGCCAGGAAGAGAGCACCGCTCCTGATGTTAATATTGATATAGAAGATGATGCAGCCCTCTACTTTACAAGCGGTACAACAGGAACTCCCAAAGCGGTTCTCTTAACCCACAAAAATCTTGAACATGCATGCTATGTAGAACAGGCGCATCATGGTCAGACCCATGATGATATCTTTCTTTGTATCCCTCCGTTGTATCATACCGGTGCAAAAATGCACTGGATGGGAAGTCTCCTTGTGGGGGGGAAAACAGTTCTTCTCAAGGGTGTAAAACCCCAGTGGATAGTGGATGCTGTTTCCCAGGAACAGTGTACCATTGCATGGCTTCTGGTTCCATGGGTGCACGATATCCTTATCGCCATAGAGAACGATGAGATAGATCTCTCAAAATATAATCTTTCCCAGTGGAGACTGATGCATACGGGTGCCCAGCCTGTCCCGCCCACTCTTGTGGAGACCTGGCAGAAATATTTCCCCGAACAGGATTATGACATCAACTATGGCCTTACTGAATCAACAGGCCCGGGATGTGTTCATCTGGGAGTTGAGAATGTTGATAAGACACGCCCTGGCCCTATTGGCCTGCCAGGAGACGGCTGGGAAGCAAAAATTGTGGATAAACAGGGGGACCACCTTTTTGGTAATGAGTCAGGTGAACTCATTGTCAAAGGCCCCGGGGTAATGAAAGAGTATTATAAAAACCCTGAAGCAACAGCCAGAACACTTAAAAATGGCTGGCTGTACACCGGTGATATTGCCAGATACGATAAAAACGGTTTTATATGGCTTGTTGACAGAAAAAAAGATATGATTATCTATGGTGGAGAGAATATCTTTCCCAATGAAATTGAAAATTTTTTCCAGAATAACAGCAAGATCAAAGATATTGCTGTTATTGGCATTCCTGATGACAGACTTGGAGAGATTCCAGCAGGCATCATAAGTGTTAAACCCAATTGCATGCTGTGCGAAAGTGATATAGTTGAATTCCAGCAGAAACTTCCAAGGTTTAAGCAACTGAGAAAAATCTTTTTTGGTGATGTCCCGAGAAATCCAACCGGTAAGATCGAGAAACCCAAACTTAGAAGAATATATGCAGAAGACAAACGCAAAGATATTAAAAAGCTTCTTAGATAAGTTTGGCAAGCCTGGCAGGATTCAATGGCTGCTGAACAATATTAAATTACCCCATCTTTTTTATATGGTTTTTTCATAAAGGAGATAACGTGAACACGCTGTTTTATAAAAGTTTTCTGGTATCACTTTTTATCTTCCTTGTTTTTACAATTTTTTCACTCACTTTTTTAATCAATCCAGCATTTTGCAATGATATGATAAAAGAAGATATTTTAACGGCACTTGAACTAAAATATAGAGGTAAAAGCTTTAAAGCAGACTTTGAGCAGGTCTCAAAACTTGCCGCTCTGGATATCACGGAAAAAGCATCCGGCACTTCATTTTTCAGCCATCCCGGTAAAATGAGATGGCAGTACCTGTCACCGCAGTTCCATGAAATTATTACCAATGGAAAATCTTTATGGATATATCGTCCAGAGGAGAACCAGGTAATGGTGGGTGATGCATCACACTTTTTCAAATCAGGTGCTGGCGGTGCCTTTCTGTCTGACATTTCACTGATCAGAAAAAAGTTCACCATCACTGTAAAAAAGGTGAACAGTGACTATGCGGAACTGAATCTTTCTGTAAAGGAAAAAAGAGGGGATATCTCCTCAATTGTCATACGGATATTACAAAAAAATAGTGAAATTGAACGCGTTGTTACATATAATCCATATAATGACACAACAAGGTTAGAGTTCAAAAATATTAGATTTGGGAATATTGACCCTGAAACATTTGAGTTCCAAATACCTGACAAGGCGGATATAATAGAGATGGATTAACTTAGGGCCACTTCACTGTATGAGAGTGGTAAAAGAGCTTACAAAGGAAAAGACAAATTCTGGTGCCACTTAAATGCAGGGGAATTCGAGACTTTTTGTTTTTTAGATGGGAAAATTTGACTTTTGTCCGATAAAGAATTTATAAACAATTAAATTTATATGTGATGGTTGCAATGGGGGAGACAGATAATGAATAAAAATCTGATTT
>CAYZCC010000056.1:6902-11518 GCA_964476805.1 uncultured Desulfobacula sp. | reverse complement strand
TGGGAAACTGCACTTTTTCCCATATTTTCGATCGTGGGATCTGTTTGGCGGGTTTCCTGCCAACCTTGCCGCCATTGAAATGATGAAACAATATTGTGCAGAGCAGATCGGGGTTGAGAACGGTGAAATTGTTGCATCTTCCAAAGGGCTTCATATTTACGATTATGTTTTTGAAATTGCTGAAGCCATAAGAGGCCGCTCCATGGATGAATTCAGGGATATGCTTTAATATAGGGATATGCTTTAATATGAAGATGTATCCTGACAATACAGCAAAATGCCGCGCCTTGGAACAGCATTCATTGATAAAAGCATTTAATCAAGCGGTCATGCGCCGCAAACCAGATAAAGGATTGATGATTCACAGTGACCGTTAATTCATCATGTACGGTTTAAGAAATCTGAAGAGGCTGAAAGCATTCTCTTTATATATATTGAAATGTATTATAACCCGAGACGAAAACATTCGGCCAACGGCTGGAAAACGGGGAAAAATAATAGTATGCTTTCTAAAAAAATATGGTATTATTAATAAAAATAAAAACTTAGTTGAAAAATTTTATTAATTTCAGCAGGGGAGTTCAATTTTGAACAGCAGCCGCCAAAATTATTCTGTAGATACACTTTTACCACAAAAAGTACGTGAAAAAGCGGATATCCTTGAAAACCATCTGTTTAAATCCATATCAAAACAGACAGATCCATCAAAGATCACCATAAAAATTATCCGGAGCCACTTTTCAAACTTAGTTATTAACAGGGCACTGATACAGCTCATGCCCAAATTTAATATAAAACCCCGGGAGTTTGTCCTTGGTATAAGAGATCTTCTGGAAAAAAAAATCCCGGAAGGCCATACAGAAAATTTTGAAACAAATCTTGACCTCAAGAGTATTGACGGAATGTCATTTGATGATTCAAATATCATCAGCCGTAACTTTAAAGCAGTTGTTTCAAAAAAAGAGCTGGAAATTACTGTCAAAGGCGTACCCGCTGTCGACAGTATAAACGGTAAAATTTCAAAAACCTATTTTGACTATAAACTCAGCCCGGGTAAGCTTTTAAAAGACGGCACCATCAACTTCAAAGAGATCAATAAATACCCTATTATAAATTCAGGTAAAAAACTATTTTATATTACCCATGAAAAACAGGGGAAACAGGGTCTTTCATTTGACGGGGAAATTATTCCCGTTAAAAAGGCTGAACCGTTTAAGATTCAAATCGGGGAAGGGGTGGAAAAGATTGAAGACAAGGATGAGGCGGGTCACTCCAAAGGATATTTTTTATACTCCAAAAATACAGGTGTCATCATCCTTAAAAGAAATGAGAGCGGCGTCGTTAATTCAATTGGGATCAGTGAGAAAATTGAATTAAAAAAACTTGATTATTCCACCGGCAATATCGGAACCCGCTTTACCTGCCCCATACAGATGAAAGTAGGGGAAATCTGCAATGATTTTAAAATCAGGGTCCATGGAAAAGTTGAAGCCGTCCTTGTTGATGGGGGTCAGATTATTACCAACAATGAAGCGGTTATTACAAGTGCGCAATCAGGAAGTGAAATATTGGCCTTAAAAGATATCACTATTGGCTCTGCAACTCTTTCAAAACTGATCTCAGAAAAAGGAAACATAACAATAAACAAGGGCCTGATTGATTCTCAAATTTCTTCTCCAAAAGTGGTATTCAATAAAAACAGAGGGCTTTTAGCAAACAGTAAAATTGAAACAGAATCCATTTTATTGAGCGGCCTGATGTATTCCGGTCGAAACAGGATTTATTTTGGCAGCAATCTATTTGTAGAGCAGGAGGAGTTGTTAATATCCAGTGAGGGTCTCAAGGAGGAAGAGGCAAAACTGTTAAAAACCCGGGACGAAATAAAACAGAAAATGCCTGTAGAACTTAAACGAATGGCAACAGTCACTCTGGCCGGCCAGGATATTCTAAAACATGTAAAACCGATTATCATTGCAACCGAGACCATGGATTATAAAATAATCTACAGAGAGATGGATGCCATCCAGAAAAAAAACAACACAAAGACCATTGCCAATATGAGAAAACTGTTTGAAACTTTTGAAAAAATTTCCAAACGCCTTAAAACCTTCCCATACAGGGTATCAACACTGCAGGAGAGTCTTTATTCCATTCATCAGAGGATGTCTTCAATGGAATTGAGTATTGACGGTATATTAAAGAGGGCAGCCACCCTGGAAATATTCTGCGGGCTCCCCAGTGATGGGGAAAAGAGCAGACCCTCTTTTGTTGTGGAATCCGATGATAACGAAAATAAAAAATTCAAAGTCACCGCGACCTACTCTGCCCAGAATGGATTTGAGTTTGTTCAGTAATTCAGTGAATGATATACGTTGAAAGGGCAAATAATAAATAGTATCAACTCAGGTTTTCAGGTAATTCAAGAACAAACGCTTTGATCTCATCTCTTACTTTTCTATAGCAGTTGTGCTTTTCTTCAAGAGTGGTACACTGCTCTGCCAGCCTTGGCGGATCATCAAAGGGCACGTGGATCACTTTTGAATCGCCTGGAAACCATGGACATGTTTCATGGGCATGACTGCAAACTGTTATGACATAATCAAAAGTATGGTTTTCAAACGTTTTCAGGGTTTTAGATTGATACATGGATATATCAACGTCTGCCTCTGCCATGACAGAAACAGCATCTGAATTGAGACCATGGGTTTCAATGCCTGCTGAAAAGGCATCAATAAGATCACTTTTAAAATGTCGTGTAAACCCTTCTGCCATCTGGCTCCGGCATGAATTCCCTGTGCAGAGAAACAAAATTTTCAATTTTCCCATTATCTTATAAACTCCTGTAGTAATAAATTAAATTCATCCATATACTTCATCCGTTCAATATCATCATACATCAAAAAAGAATGCTTTTATGGTAAAATTTAATTAGACATTTAGCAAGCGAATATGCCAACAATAAAATTCTAACAATATATTAATAAAAGAGTTGTATTCTCCCACACATAATGTCTATATTATAAAAAATATATTGACCTTAAAAACAGGAGATCACGATGCCGATACGTCTGCGAAAAGAGATAACCAAAATTAAAAAACAGATTCTTACCCTCGGCGCAATGGTAGAGAAGAGTGTCCATGATTCAATTTATGCAATGGAAAATGATGATATTGCCCTTGCCCGGGAAATAGTGAATTCAGATTTTCTAATTGATGACCTGGAAATTGAAATTGAGGAGGAGTGTTTTAAAATACTGGCTCTCTATCAGCCAATTTCAATGGATCTGCGATTTATTGTGACCGTGATAAAAATTAATAATGATCTTGAAAGAATTGGAGATTATGCCGCAAATATTGCCAAACGATTTGAAATATCATACAAAGACAAGGATAAATTTAGTTATGATTATACAGCCATGGCTGAACTGACAGTAAAAATGTTGAAAATGAGTCTTGATGCCCTTGTTGATATGGATGAAAAGATGGCTCATAAGGTGAGAGAAATGGACAGTAATGTGAACCTCATGAGAGATGAAGCCTATCATATAATGAAAAAAAATATAAAGACCTCTCCTGACAATGCCAGTGAAATTATAAATATGTATCTGGTTTCAAGGCATCTTGAAAGAATCGGTGACCATACCAAAAATATTGCAGAAGAGGTGATATATCTCATACAGGGGAATATCATCCGGCATACATGATATTTGGATAAAGACTCACCTATAGATGTTCGCAAGTGGATTGATACGAGTTTTACCTTATAAACACAAGAACCGGTATCAAATCATCTGCTAAGGACTACCGGTGGTATTACATGGGAATTAAACAGTTACAGAATTGAGAAAAGATGACGAAAGAGACAATACTTGTAGTTGATGATGAGGAAGACATTTTTGAGTTGATTAAATTCAATCTTGAGAAAGAGGGATATTCAATTTTGACAGCCCAGACAGGTGAAAAAGCGGTTAAAATTGCCGGACAGGTCTTAATTGACCTTATCGTGCTGGATCTGATGCTTCCAGGAATAGATGGACTTGAAGTTACAAAATTTTTAAAGACAGATGAAAAAACAGAGGATATACCCATTATCATGCTCACAGCCAAGGGGGAAGAGTCAGATATTGTTACAGGACTTGAGCTTGGCGCTGATGATTATCTTCTAAAACCCTTCAGTCCTAAAATATTGATTGCAAGAATCCGTGCCATTTTACGAAGAGGGAAAAAAGACAAGATTGCAGACCGGGGTATTATAAAACTTGAAGGCAATATTGTCATTGATCCGGCAAAATACACTGTTTCAATAGATGGTGAGATGGTGGATTTCACCTTTTCTGAATTTGAGCTCCTCTCTTTTCTTGCAGGTAAAAAAGGATGGGTTTTCACAAGAGGGCAGATTGTGAATGCCATTCGGGGTGAAAATTATGCGGTTACCGATAGAAGTGTTGATGTGATTATTGCCGGATTAAGAAAAAAACTTAAAAATTATGCGTTTGTCATTGAGACGGTTCGAGGTGTCGGGTACAGATATAAAGAGTAATGAGTTCAGATAAAAAATGATCCTTACCATTTTCTAACATTATCCTAAAAAACCACTAATAAATATACATTATATT
>CAYZCC010000056.1:0-6892 GCA_964476805.1 uncultured Desulfobacula sp. | reverse complement strand
ATGTGTGACAGAAAAAATATAACTATTTAAATTTATATAAGGAAACCGGAAAATTTGAATCCATCCCATTTATTAATCGCTCTGTTACTTATTACTGCTCTGGGTTATCGGCTCGGTAAAAAGAAATCCTTTGCCATCTCCAGTGATAAGGGCGGTCCCAAAATCCTTCATTCAAGACCTGTCTATTATGGAACGTTTACCGCACTCTGGTGCCTGATTCCCACCCTGATCATCTTCTCTTTCTGGATGATGTTTGAAAACAGTATCATCATCGATATGGTGATTTCCTATCTTCCGGAGAAGATTAAAAATCTTCCGCCGGACCGGCTGAATCTGGTGGTCAATGACATTAAAAATCTTGTTGAAGGCAATATTGTATCAGGAGAAATCAGTCCTGAAATCCAGAAAGCGGCTGACCATTACCACCATTTTGAATCCATAAGCCATATGGCATTGAACGTCATTGTCATTGGAGTGTCCGTCATTGCCATTGGCGCACTTTTAAAACTAATCAGCCCGAAACTGCGTGCCAGAAATCACGTGGAGCGGGTGGTCAAATACCTGTTGATTGCCTGCTCAACCATTGCCATTTTTACCACTATTGGTATTGTCCTCTCGGTTCTGTATGAAGCCATCCGGTTTTTCCAGGTAATACCGCTGAGTGATTTTCTGTTTGGACTGGAGTGGAGCCCTCAGATGGCCATCAGGGAAGACCAGGTGGGATCATCTGGTGCATTTGGCGCCATCCCGGTATTTGTTGGTACCATGCTTGTCTCTGCCATTGCCATGGCAGTTGCCGTACCCGTGGGCCTTATGTCTGCGATCTATCTTTCTGAGTATGCCAACAGGAAATTCCGTGCGGTTACCAAACCCTTAATGGAAATTCTGGCTGGAATTCCAACGGTTGTATATGGGTTTTTTGCCGCTCTGGTGGTGGCACCGGCCATCCGGGATACCGGCAGTCTTCTGGGGTTGAGTGTATCATCTGAGAGTGCACTGGCAGCCGGTCTGGTCATGGGTATTATGATTATTCCTTTTGTTTCATCTCTGTCCGATGATGTCATAAACGCAGTCCCCCAGGATCTGCGGGACGGTGCATATGGGCTTGGATTCACACAATCAGAAACGATCCGTAAAGTGGTGTTTCCGGCAGCGCTCCCAGGGATTGTGGGCGGTGTCCTTCTTGCAGTCTCAAGGGCCATTGGTGAAACCATGATTGTGGTCATGGCGGCCGGTCTTTCTGCCAATTTAACGATCAACCCCATCAAAACAGTCACAACAGTCACCGTTCAGATCGTCACCCTTCTGGTGGGTGATCAGGAGTTTGACAGTCCCAAAACTCTGGCAGCCTTTGCATTGGGACTGATGCTGTTTATTGTCACGCTAATCTTGAATATCATCGCACTTTATGTGGTCAGAAAGTACAGGGAACAGTATGAATAAAACAATCTTATCTGCTAACAATAAACCCGGTGGCCGGACCATGGACATTGTCCAGAAAGGACTGGCCAAACGATATAAAGCGGAAAAAAGGTTCCGGATATACGGTATCGCTGCAATCGCATTCAGTATGATGTGCCTTGCCACCCTTTTTATCAGTATTATTGCCAACGGATATACTGCATTTCAGCAGACCATAATTGAGTTGGAGATCACCCTGGATGCTGAAGAGATTGATCTTGGCAATCTGTCGGATACCAATTACCTGGGAATGATTAAAACCTCACTGAAAAAAATGTTTCCTGAAGTGAAAAAACGCAGGGATAAAAAACTACTGTACAAAATGGTCAGCACCGGCGCCAGCTATGACTTGATGGACTATGTTAAGGAACATCCGAATCAAATCGGGCAGACCATCAAAATCTGGTTACCGGCAGACGATGATATTGATATGCTGATCAAGGGGCGTATCAAAAGAGAGGTGGATGAGAGCAACCGCCGTTTGAATGACAAGCAGATTGCCTGGGTTGAAAAGCTTGAGCAGCAGGAGAGAATCAAAAAAAAGTTCAATACGACTTTCTTTACCACAGGAGACTCAAGGGAACCGGAATTGGCAGGTATCTGGGGGGCTTTCTGCGGCTCTTTTTATACGCTGATGGTTGCCCTGATACTCTCATTTCCCATAGGGGTGGCTGCTGCCATATACCTTGAAGAGTTTGCACCTCAGAACAGGTTTACAGACTTTATTGAAGTGAATATAAACAATCTGGCCGCTGTTCCCTCCATTGTATTCGGACTTCTGGGCCTGGCTGTTTTCTTAAACTTTTTCAACCTGCCCCGATCTGCTCCATTGGTCGGTGGTATGGTGCTGACATTGATGACCCTTCCCACCATTATTATTGCCAGCCGGGCATCACTGAAATCTGTTCCGCCATCCATCCGGGATGGTGCGCTGGGCATTGGGGCTTCCAAGACACAGGTGGTAAATCACCACGTACTCCCCCTGGCACTGCCGGGTATGCTCACAGGCACCATCATTGGCATGGCCCAGGCATTGGGGGAAACCGCTCCGCTTTTAATGATCGGCATGGTGGCATTTATTGTAGACATCCCTGGTGGATTGACCGATCCGTCAACTGTACTGCCGGTACAGATATTTCTATGGGCAGACAGTCCGGAGCGGGGTTTTTTAGAAAAAACATCTGCAGCAATCATGGTCCTCCTGGCGTTTTTAGTGACCATGAATGCAGTAGCAGTTATGTTGAGAAAAAAATTTGAAAGACGATGGTAATTGACTATATTTAATGATTAACAACACATTAACTAAGGAGAAACAAAAAATGAAAAAAGGAGTATTAAGTTTACTGAGCCTGGTATTTGTACTGGGCATGATCGGCAGCAGTTATGCTGCTTCCAGAGATTACATCTCTATTGTTGGATCTTCTACTGTGTATCCGTTTGCCACAGTGGTTGCAGAAAGATTTGGTAAATCCACTCAATTTAAAACCCCAAAAATTGAATCGACCGGTTCGGGCGGGGGTCACAAACTTTTTGGTGCCGGTGTTGGCGTGAAGCACCCGGATATCACCAACTCTTCGAGAAGAATTAAAAAATCAGAGCTGGAAAAAGCTGCTAAAAACGGGATTGTTGAAATTGTTGAAGTCAAAATCGGCTATGACGGTATCGTCATTGGCAACTCTAAAAAAGCAGAAACCATGAAACTGACCCGTAAGGATATCTTTCTGGCATTGGCTGCCCAGGTGCCTGACAGCAACGGGAAACTGGTTGCCAATCCAAATAAGACCTGGAAAGAGATCAACCCCTCTTTACCGGATATTAAAATTGAAGTCATAGGCCCGCCACCCACCTCCGGTACCCGGGATGCATTTTCAGAGCTGGCCATGGAAGGCGGTGCCAAAAAATTTAAAACCTTGAAAGCGCTCCGTGGTGCCAAAGGTGATGCGGTAAAACCGCTGATGGCCAAACTGGGGATCCCGGAAAGTGCCTTTAATAAAAAAGGTAAAAAAGTCTTTAAAAAAGTTGCCCATGCCATTCGTGAAGATGGTGCCTACATAGAGGCCGGTGAAAATGACAACCTGATCGTCCAGAAGCTGGATGCCAACCCCAATGCACTGGGTATCTTTGGTTTCAGCTTTTTAGATCAGAATACTGATAAAATTAAAGGGTCTTATGTGGATGGTATCCAGCCGGAATTTGAAGCCATTGCGGATGGCTCTTACCCCATTTCCCGTGCACTCTATTTTTATATTAAAAAAGCCCATATTGAAACGATTCCGGGCATGAAAGAATTCTTAAAAGAGTTCACCAGTGAAAAAGCGTGGGGTGATGAGGGTTACCTGACAGATAAAGGTTTGATTCCCATGCCCAAAGCAGAAAGAGACAAGTTCAAAAATGCAGTGATGACACTTACGCCCATGAAGGCTTCTGACCTGTAATATATAATAGCCATTGACCGGATAAATGGATGGATCCATCCAAATTTTCGGACATTAAAAACGGCCGGATGTTGAAAGTTCAACATCCGGCAAAACCTGTAAAAATGTACAGAAAGAAAATTATGCCAACCCCCATACAAGAAAAACAGCAGCAGACAAAACAAGGAGCAGGACACACCCTTGTGGAGAGGGAAAATCGCACCACTGTGGGCGAAAAAACGGTTGAAAACCCCAAAATACGTTGTGAAAATGTCTGTGTGGCTTACAATTACGGAGAAAAAGAGGCAATCCACACTGTTTCCATGGATATTGGCAACAACGAAGTGATTGCTTTGATTGGTCCATCCGGATGTGGTAAATCCACTTTTTTGAGATGCCTCAACCGCATGAATGACACCATTGAGGGATGTGTTGTCACAGGAAAGATTGAAATTGAAGGACAGGATATTTATGACAAATCCATTGATGTGGTGCCTTTGCGCGCACAGGTGGGCATCGTTTTTCAGAAACCCAACCCCTTCCCCAAATCAATATATGACAATATTGCCTATGGCCCAAAAATTCACGGGCTGGTGCAAAACAGAAGTGAAACCGACGAACTGGTTGAAAAATCCCTGCGGAGAGCAGGCCTCTGGAATGAAGTGAAAGACAACCTCAACCAGCCAGGGATTGGCCTTTCAGGAGGACAGCAGCAACGGCTCTGTATTGCCAGAACCATTGCTGTCAATCCGGAAGTCATTCTCATGGATGAACCCTGTTCAGCTCTCGATCCCATTGCCACCGCTGTCATCGAGGATCTTATCGATGAACTTAAAGAGGAATACTCCATTGTCATTGTGACCCACTCCATGCAGCAGGCTTCCCGGGTATCCCAGCGTACCGCCTTTTTCCATTTAGGCGATCTGATTGAGATAGGCCCGACAGACCAGATATTTTTAAATCCACTCCATCAATTAACCCACGACTACATCACAGGACAGTTTGGATAAAAAGAGAGACAGACATGCAGCAACATATTGTTAAATCATTTGATGCAGATATTAAAAAAATAAACAGTGAACGGACCGACATGGCAGACGCCTGTTATTCATTTCATATGGAGTCAAAAAATAGTATAAGAGATACAGAATAGAGGTTTAACAAATGATGGATTCAGATAAAAAAAAGAGACTGCTGTGGCAGATTTTCCCCCTGTTTTTAATTGTCATTACACTCTCTTTGACTATTGTTGCATACTATTCAACAAACTACTTTAGAAATTTTTTACTGGAAACCTTTGAAAAAGATTTAAGTATCAGAACAAAACTGCTGCAGAGAAGTTTTGATGATATGTTAAGGTTAAAGCAGCAGGATCAGGCGCTCTCCATTGACAAATACTGTAAGGATATCGGGAAAAAAACAGATACCAGAATTACGGTTATTCTCCCTTCCGGGAAAGTGGTGGGCGACTCCTATTCCAAAATTGACGCCATGAAAAACCATAAGAACCGTCCTGAAATAAAAGAGGCTCTGAAAAGAGAAAAAGGCGTGGCTATAAGATACAGCTCAACCCTTGAAAAGAACATGATGTATACGGCCCTGCCTGTGATACAGGAGAATGCTGTAACAGCTGTTGTCAGAACATCCATCTCTGTTTCTGTAATTGATGAAAAAATCAGATCCGTAAGAAACAATATCTTTGCCGGACTGCTGCTGTCCATTGCTGCTGCTGCCATTGCAGGATTGTATGTGACAAAGAAAATCACCGAACCTGTTGAAAAGATGAGAGATGGTGCACTGATGTTTGCAAAGGGGAATCTAAAGACACGGCTTGCCGCTCCAGACACCCGGGAGCTGTCTCAACTTGCCGTCACCATGAATCAGATGGCCAAAAATCTTGATGAAAAAATTGAGGCGTTTAAAAACAGGAGTATGGAGCTTGAGGCGGTCCATGCCAGTATGCTCAATGGTGTTATTGCCATAGATGAAAGTGAGAAAATCATTACCATTAATAATGCGGCAGCAAAAACATTTGCCCTGCCTGCCCGGAGGTTTAAAGGCAGATATATTTTTGAGGCGGTCAGAAATATTGAATTTCAAGAATTTATTAAAAATGCGCTGGCTGCCCATAAACCGGTGGAGGATGATATTGTCATAAAGCAGAACAGAGAGCTGATTTTAAATATACACTCAACCGTTTTATATGATACCAGAAAAAAGCGCATGGGAACCCTTATTATTTTTCATGATATCACAAGGATAAAAAAACTTGAAAAAATGCATAAGGATTTTGCCTCCAATGTATCCCATGAATTGCAAACCCCTTTGACAACGATCAAAGGATTTATTGAAACCCTTCAGGAGATGACAGATTCATACAAACACAAAGAGCAGGGAGAGTTTTTAAAAATAGTTGAAAAAAACGTTAACAGAATGATTGATCTGATCAATGATCTTCTATCACTATCAAGGCTTGAGCGTAAAGAGGGAACAAATACCTGTTTTGAAAAACTGAAGGTTAAACCGTTGATTCAGTCAGTTGTCAGCACCTACCATAAAAAGATTGAAGCAAAAAAAATTATCATTAATATCAAATGCCCTGGAGATCTTATGGCCCTGTTGGATCCAATCCTTATGGAACAGGCCATTGCCAATCTTCTGGATAATGCTGTAAAGTATAGTGAAACAGCAGGCCAGATTGATATCACCGCATTTAAAAAAGAGGAATCCATTGAAATTGTGGTCAAAGATCAAGGCAGAGGGATCAGCAGAGAACATCAAACCAAAATTTTCAACCGGTTTTACCGGATTGACAGGGCAAGAAGCCGAAAAGAGGGAGGCACGGGTCTTGGCCTTGCCATTGTTAAACATATTATTCAATACCACAACGGCAGTGTTTCAGTTCACAGCCAGAAAAACAGGGGCAGCGCCTTTATAATAAATATACCTGCATAACCAATCTTGATGGTCTCGTAAAAAGTCAAAAATGGCAAAGTCGCTATATATCATTTCAGTAT
>CAYZCC010000055.1:10442-11543 GCA_964476805.1 uncultured Desulfobacula sp. | reverse complement strand
TAAAATCAGATTGCGTAATCAGTGCCATTGGACAGTATGTTGATCAGTCAGGACTTGAAGTTTTTGAACAGGTAAACTGGACAAAAAGAGGCACCATTGAGGTAAATCATGCCAGTATGGAGACCGCCATGCCGGGTGTTTTTGCAGCCGGTGATGCCGTGTCAGGACCTGCAACGGTTATAGAAGCCATTGGGGGCGGCAAAAGGGCAGCAGAGGCAATTGACAGATATTTTAACAAAATTCCTCAGCCCACCATGCCCAGGATTCCGGTTCGCTATAACTGGGAAACACCTGAAGAGATGACCGCTGCAAAGAAAATGACCCTGAAACGCCCTGAAATGCCACTGCTCAATGTGGACAGACGACGGATCACCTTTCAGCAGGCAGAGCTTGGATATGGTGAGGAGAGCGTCCGCAGGGAGGCTGCAAGATGTCTTCGTTGTGATATCTGCCGAAGGTGCGGCAAATGTGTGGATATATGCCGGGATGAAATGAAAATTGACGCATTGAAATTTGGGTATATGCACCCTGATAACTCTTCCCAGACTGATTTCAGGGCAACATCTGAAAAATGTATTACCTGTGGTGCATGTGCTGAAAATTGTGAAAACAAAGCCATTGTTCTTGAAGAGAAAGAGGGTCAGCGTATGTTAAAGCTTTGCGGTACCATCCTGAACAGACAGGATATACAATATTGTGAAGCGTGTGATGCGGTTCTGCCCTCTGTTGAATATATGCAGTATATTGCCGAAAAAACAAGCCGTATGACCCGGAAAACAGAAAGCAGGCTTTTATGTGATGCCTGCCAGCGTAAAATCAATGCGGCTTTCAGCATTCAATCGCAGCCGGTTAAATAACCATAAAGGAGGAAGTCATGCAATTTCAAAAAGGAAATAAAATCAAGGTGGTTAAAAAATCATCAGATGAGGCGTGGGAATCCTATATGGGTAATTTTATCGGGATTAAAGGCATTATCACAGATCCTGACACGAACATAAATGATCCAGATGCATTGATTGAGGTCAGTCTGGAGGGTGTCGGAACCCACCGGCTTCCCCAGGATTGTTTAAAAGTGATTGTTTAAAAGTGATTGTTTAAAAG
>CAYZCC010000055.1:0-10342 GCA_964476805.1 uncultured Desulfobacula sp. | reverse complement strand
GATTGTTTAAAAATGGTCGTTTTAAAAAACAGTTGTTTAAAATTGAAAGATTAATTTTTACTATTTGAATGAAAAAAAGAGAGAACATGACCCTCGCAGCAGTAAAATCAATCTTTATCGGCGCCGGCGGATCACTGGTCCTTGCCGCTTTTTGCTCAATTTTTATTGAAACAGAGAAAATTTTATTTATCATGCCTCTCTTTATTGCATTTAACGGTGCAATGACAGGATACAGGCTTGTAGAAGTATTGAAAAATTCAATTATGAATACGCCTCTCTTCTCATTTGTACTGGGCATTGGAGGGGGTGCATTAACATTTGTTGCAATAAATGTTGCAGGATCATTAATAAAAGATATATTATTATTAAATCTTTCTGATTTAATAATTTATATGGTTGTTTCAGGAATCACAAGTTATCTGGGAGCCAAGCTGGCGGTCAGATATTTTAATTTATAGCAGGAATGACCCGTTTTTGAATGGAACAGGTCATAAAAAACGGTGAGGGAATTAAAATAAATTAATTCTTTCAAATAAAATTAATACTATTTTGTTTTAAAAAAGGAGAACCAAATGAAGAAAACGTGTACGTATTTTATTATGACGGCGCTTGTATTGCTGTTTACAGCATCAGGATCTTTTGCAGCAGGAATCGCCTCATCTTCCATTAAAGCGGGTGATAGGGTTGAGATTACAGGTAAAATTGCACCGGGTCAGGACCTGTATCTTGCCATTGCACAATCTGAGATGTTTGCACCCAATGATACCGAGGGTACCCATGAAGTCAAAAAATTTAAAAAAGAGAGCAGGAAAAGAGGGTTTGCCCTTGATACAAAGATACCGCCTCTCTATTATCTATTAACCAATGTGCCTGAAAAATTCGGTAGAGTGGGCAAGAAAAAATTTGGCGGTCCTTCTGTTCTTCTTCCCAAAGGCAGTGGTATTTACTCTACCACCATGTTTTATCTGAAGAAAAAATTCAATGACGTTGATGTAACGGCAAAATCCATGATGGGTCCAATAAAATCAGAAGAGCAGTGGAACTTCTTAAGATATGCCAATGAGAATACATACGGCATCAACACCATCGTTAAAGAGGGCAGCAGAAAAGGAAAGGTCGTTATTTTTTCAAAAACTGTAATCACTGACCAGGGAAGCGGCAACTACTGGGATAAAAATACATCTGTTAAACTTGACAAAGCAACCGGTGAGTTTACCGCCTCCTTTAAATCTTTTAGGCACACACCTCCTGACACAAAATTTGATGTTTATGTCAATGGCTCAAAAATCGGTGACTACAATGTAGAGAAAAACGGTTTCTGGCTGAGCAAGGGTTTCAGGTACATGAATCCTCTCTGGATTGTTATCGGTGCGATCCTTGTTGGAACATATTTTTCAATGATCGGTGCTGCAGGTGGCATGCTCATGGCTGCTTTCCAGGTTCTTGTTGTTAATACAATGGGTCCTGTGGGTATCAATGCTGCAAATGTATTGAAACCTTCCAATATGGCATTGACTCTCTTCTCGCCCCTTGGATCATTCTACAGATATGCAGTGGTTGAAAGACGGGTGGCATGGCCTGTGGGTATCTCCTTTGGTGTGGGTATCTTTATCGGTTCCATCTGGCTTGGTAAATATGTTTCTGCACTGCTGCCCATGAAAGCCTACAAAGAGTGGCTGGCAGTTCTCGTTGTCATTATGGGCATTAAAACCATCATGGAGATGATGCCGGCTGCCATGGCAAAAAGAAAAAATATCAAGGCCATGACTCAAAAATTTAATGCGGAAGTTGCGGCGGCTAAAAAAGAGGGCCGTGCGGCTCAGATGGGGAGTATTGAACCGGTTAAAACCGGTCTGACTGACTACAGATTCAAATTCTGGGGGGAAGAGTTCACAATTAATCCACTTCTTTTTGCCATTTTAGGTCTTGCAATCGGTGTGGTATCAAGATCCTTTGGTATTGGCGGCGGATTTTTGCTTGTCCCTGCAATGACCACTCTTGGCGCTCTTCCAATGTATGTTGCCGTGCCAATATCCCTGATCGGTACCTGCTTTTCAAGTGTGGGTGCTTTTCTTGGATACCTCGTGGTGGGTTATCTTCCGGATATGACGCTTGCTATCAGTATCATTATTGGTGGATTTGCAGGTGGTATGCTGGGAAGTCGTGCCCAGAAAATGTTTTCAGAAATGACATTAAAGGTTGTTCTGGCAATTACACTCTTCTTCCTGTTTTTCAGGTTTTTTAAGATTGAAATCTGGGTATAAGCTTAAAACAGGTTAAATAATTAGAAAAACCTGGCAGAAGATAAAGCGTCTGCCAGGTTCAAACATTTAAAAAACAGGAATTGCTTTAAAATACCAGCTGTTTTTTCAAGTGAATCCTTAAACACAAGTTATTCTTAAATTCAGTTGTGAATGTGAAACCGGCTTAATCGTACAATAAATATGATTTGAGAGGAAAACTATGAGTAAATATTTTATGTTGCAGGACCAGAAGACATGTATTGGCTGCCACTCTTGTGAAATACAGTGCAAAAGCAGTAAAAGACTTCCCAAAGGGCCAAATCCCTGCCAGGTTGTACCGGTTGGGCCGAAAATAATCAATGATCAGCCAAAGGCTTCCTATGTTTTTATGCCCTGTTTTCATTGTGAAAACCCATGGTGTGTGGCTGCATGCCCCACAGGTGCCATGCAAAGACGAGACAAAGATGGTATTGTCTTTGTTGATGAAAATATTTGTGTTGGCTGCAAAACCTGTATTACTGCATGCCCCTGGGGTGCCCCTCAGTGGAATCCTGAAATCGGACGAGTGGTAAAATGTGATTTATGCAAAGACAGGATAGATGACGGTTTGGAGCCTGCGTGCGTTGCCACCTGTTTAACCCGCTGCCTGAGTTTTGGACAGACTGAAAAGATGCCGTTAATTAAACGGGAAAAATACGTTAAATCAATGGCTGCATTTCAAGGGTCTGCATGAGAGCGGCTTTAATATATTGATCCGGCAGTTATTCAGTTAAAAATGACCAGTTGAACTGGTTAACAAATATAGGAGAGTTAAAATTATGGCAATAAAAGAAGTCAACAGTGTATGCGGTATGTGTACGGTACGCTGTCCGATTAAAGTGCGTGTTGAGGATGGTAAGGTATCCTTTATTGAGGGCAGCCCCCATGTTCCTGCCATGAATGGCAGTATTTGTCCCCGCGGATCTGCCGGTATCGCACTGGTTGAAGATAACGAAAGACCCCAGACACCTCTGATCCGGGTGGGTGAACGTGGAGAGGGTAAATGGCGGAAAGCCACATGGGAAGAAGCGCTTGATTATGTGGCAGAACACCTTAATAAAGTTAAAGATAAATATGGTGCGAGATCCATAAGTTTTACAGACAGAGGAGGTCCTTTCAGGGATTATCACCGGGCATTTTTACGCGGTCTTGGAACACCTAACTATAATAACCATGACTCTTCATGTGCACGGAATGTTCAGCATGCGGCCCTGTCACTTACTGGAAAAGGCAGAAAAGCGGTGGCATATGATTTGAAAAACAGCAAACATGTTGTCTTGCAGCTTCGTAATATTTTTGAATCTGTAAATGTCCAGGAAGTCAACAATCTCATGAGTGCGATGGACAATGGCTGCAAATTGTCTGTAATTGATATTCGTGCCAATATATCTTCCACTAAAGCTGATAATTTTATGCATATAAAGCCTGGAACGGATTATGCTTTCAACCTGGCTGTGATACATGAAATTATCAGTAAACGTCTGTATGATCAGAAATTTGTAAATAATTACCTTGAAGGATTAAGTGATCTTGAACAATTTGTATCAGATTATACTCCGGAGTGGGCGGAAGAGGAGACCGGAATTCCGGCTTACAAGCTGCGTGCTTTTGTAAAACAGTTGTCAAAAGCTGCTCCCAGAATAATCTGGCATCCGGGATGGATGGCTGCAAGATATCAGGACTCTTTTTATGTCTGTCGTACCATTTATATCATTAATGCGCTGTTTGGCTCCTACGGTGCCAAGGGTGGACTTCCGTTTGTCAGCGCCCCAGGAGATGTCGGCCGTAAAGACTTAAAATCATTCATGGATCTCTATCCCAAACCTGAAGAGAAACGAGCGGACGGTGTTGGATGGAAATATAAATATTTTCAGGAGGGCCCAGGGTTGGCGCATCTGCTATATGAGGCAATGGAGACGGAAGATCCCTATCCTGTAAAAGCGTATATTGCATATCGCCATGATCCTCTGATGGGTTATCCTGATCCTGAACGGCTTAAAAAGAAGTGGGAGAATCTTGATTTTCTTGTAGCGGTCACTTTCAGCTGGTCTGATACAGCCTGGTATTCTGATGTTGTCCTTCCTTTGTCAACATACCTGGAAAGAGAGAGCCTGATTGCAACTAAAAAGGCTCTGAAACCACAGTTTTTTGTGCGCAGAAGATCTATAGAACCCTGCTATGACAGCCTGGCAGACTGGGAAATTATCAGTGGTCTTGCCAAACGTATGGATCTGCCGGATCTTGTTTTTGAAACCAAAGAGGATTTCTGGAATTTCCAACTGGAAGGTACAGGCGTCACCATTGAAGATTTTGACGAGAAAGGATTTGTTTCACTCGCAGATAAGCCAAGGTATCTTGATTTTGATTCATATCAGTTTAATACACCCAGTGGTAAAATAGAGATAATATCCAAAAAATGGGAAGATAGCGGTATTCCCTCCATGAAACCGTATGAATCCCCACAAGCTCCACCCGAAGGACATTACCGGATTACTTTCGGTCGATGTGCCCTCCATACTCAGGGACACACAGTCAATAACCCGATGCTTGCGGATCAGATGCCTGAAAATGTTTTGTGGATCAATACAAAAGAGGCTCAAAAACTCGGTATTGCAGAGGGTGAACGTGTAGAAGTCAACCAGAATGGTTACACGGAAACAATTAAAGCTAAAGTTACCGATGTTATTCATCCTGAAGCGGTCTTTGTTATTCATGGATTTGGTCATAAGCTCAAACCGGAGACAAGAGCATATGGCAAAGGGCTTGCCGACAATAAATTCATGGCAGGCGGTCTGGACAAATGGGATAAGGCAGGCGGTGGTATCGCCTACCAGGAACATTTTGTAAGTGTCTCTAAGATATAAAGATAATTCGTTGTAAGGAACAAGAACGAAATCGGTCTGGAAAGACGTTCCTAACTATCCGAAAGGTAAAAATATTTTACCTTTCGGAACAAAAAGAGACGAGGTGGCTTAATGCGTAAAAGAAAACTGATTCCAACAATATGTTCTTATTGTGGTGTTGGATGCAGCTACTATATTGAAGTTGAGCATGGAAAAGCTGTAAATATCGAATACATGACCGACCACCCGGTTTGTAACGGCAGGCTGTGCAGTAAAGGAAATGCGGCTATTGAGGTTCTTAACCATCCGGATAGATTAACCCATCCACTTAAAAAGGGGAAGGGGTCTTTCCAGAAAATTTCCTGGGATGAAGCGCTTGATACAGTGGCTGATAAGTTAAAGGCCACTATTAAAGATTACTCTCCCAGCTCACTCGCCTTTTTAACTTCTGCTAAATGTACCAATGAAGAGAACTATCTGTTCCAGAAGATGGTGCGAATGCTTGGTAGCAACAATATTGATCACTGTGCC
This sequence comes from uncultured Desulfobacula sp., assembly GCA_964476805.1. Taxonomy (GTDB): domain Bacteria; phylum Desulfobacterota; class Desulfobacteria; order Desulfobacterales; family Desulfobacteraceae; genus Desulfobacula. Next base: position 4,686 of record CAYZCC010000055.1, on the reverse strand, counting down.
AGACTGTGACATGCGCCAACGGTCACCGGTCTGGTGCGTGCATTTGGAAGCGGTTCAATGACAAATCCCATGTCGGATTTTGCCAATGCCAAGACACTGTTTATCATCGGTTCAAATATTGCGGTCAACCACACACCTTCCATGCGATGGGTGTGGGAGGCCAAAGATAGAGGGGCAGGAGTTATTGTTGCGGATCCTCGTCTAACTTCCACTGCATGGGTTGCGGATACCTTCCTTCAGTTAAAATCAGGATCAGATGTGGCACTTCTCAATGGGATGGCACATGTTATTATTAAAGAGCAGCTGTTTGATCGTGAATTTATCCGGGAGCGCACTGAGGAATATGAAGCCTTTGAAGCGGTAGTACGAAGTTACACTCCGGAAAGAAGTGGTGAAATCACTGGTCTGCGGCCCGGGCAGATTATCAAAGCGGCCAGAGAGTATGCAAAAGCCTCAGCTGCTGTGATCATCTATTGTATGGGAATTACACAGCACGCTGTGGGAACTGATAATGTGGCAGCCTGTGCAAATCTTGCAATGCTGACGGGTAATCTTGGTAAACCCGGTGCAGGCGTATGCCCAATGCGCGGGCAGAATAATGTTCAGGGAGCATGTGATATGGGCGGTCTTCCGACACTCTTCCCGGGATATGCCTCCGTAGTTGATGCAGATGTCCGTAAACGGTATGCAAAAGCCTGGCATGTGGATGACTTTGCACAAAATTCGGGATTAACTCTGATAGAGATGATGAATAATGCAATTCTCGGGCATATAAAATCATTTTTAATTATGGGAGAAGATCCACTGGTATCTGATCCAAACAGCAACCATGTCCGTGATGCCCTGGGGTCTCTCGATTTTCTGGCAGTCATGGATATTTTTATGACGGATACGGCTAAAATAGCAGATATTGTCCTGCCTGCCGTAGCCTGGGCTGAGAAAGAGGGCTCATTCACCAATACAGAGCGCAGGGTACAGTGGTTTAACAAAGCCGTAGATCCCGCAGGTGAAGCAAAACCGGACCTCTGGATTATCAATGCACTTGGAAAACGATTTGGATTTAATCTTGGGGGTGATGATGCCAAAACAGTGATGTCTGAAATAAACAGGATGGTACCGGCATATGGAGGAATTACGCAGGAGAGGGCCTCTCAAAAAGGGGGTATCCCATGGCCTTGTCCATCTGAAGATCATCCTGGAACGCCGATACTACATGTGGGTACGTTTGCACGGGGCAGGGGTTTGTTTGTTCCGGTTGAATATAAAGCACCTGTGGAAATTGTCAGCAAAGAATTCCCGTATGTATTGAATACAGGGCGGGTTGCTGTCCACTTTAATACAGGAACCATGACGCATCGCAGTGCATCTCTGGAAGAGAGAGTCTCAACAGTGAATGCTGATATACACCCTGATGATGCGGCGGATCTTAATATTTTAGATAAAGAGCCCATAACGGTTTCCACGATCCGTGGCAGCGTAAAAGCCAGGGTTCATATCACAAAAACAGTAGCACCCGGTGAGATATTTCTGCCCTTCCATTTTTTTGGAATAAACAATTTGACTGTTGATACTCTTGATAAACAGGCCAAAATACCAGAAGTTAAAGTGGCTGCCTGTCAGATCAGGAAAGGAGGGACAGGATGAGCAAATACATATATGCTGAATTTAGGCGCTGTATTCAATGCCAGGGGTGTGAAGTTGCCTGTCAGCGGGAACATGAGGGTCAGTCCAATGTAAATGTCGTGTTAGTACAAGATCGTTTTGCTGTCCCAATAGCCTGCAGACATTGTGATTCTGCGTCCTGCTCTATTGTCTGCCCCCATGATGCTTTAAAATCAGATGGGGCAGAGGTGAAATTTGATCCTGATAAATGTACAGGGTGCAGATTATGCCAGCTTGCCTGTCCGTTTGGCGCGATGGGTTTTAATTCAATCTCCCTGAAGGCTGCAAAATGTGATCTTTGTGAGAAGAGGCGAAGTAACGGCCAGGAACCCGCATGTTATGTGACATGCCCGAGCCGGGCCGTGGAGTATGATATCTATCAAAGCCATGGAACTTTAAAAAAACGCAGATCTGTGGCCTTAAGAGCGGGTCAGCCACCCAAAAAGGGAGGTTTAATATGAGTGCCTTCCAAAATATTACGATTGACTATGAGAAATGTGTGGGTTGTAAAGCATGCTCATATGCCTGCAGCACCGATCTTTTTAGATTTCATGATAAAGATGGAATCAGAACATTTACATTTGCAAGTCTCTGTTTTGAAGACGGCACTGTTTATGAAAATTATGAAAAAGTTTGCACCACCCATGCCATAAAAATGACCTCCCCAAAAGATAAAAAAGAGATACACTATTATCAATTTATATTCCCCATGGTGCATTGCCGTATCTGCGGCACATATTTTGCGACTCAAAAAATGGCAGAAAAGGTGAAGCGTTCTTTATCAGAAAGGCTTAAAGATCTAAATCTTGAATGGATAACGCTTTGTCCTGAATGCAAACTTCAAAAGGAGGCAGAACTGTTAGTGGGTGCAAAATCAGTTAATGAGTTTAAGCATTAATGGTACCGCTCATGGTTCCCAGGGAAGAGCCAAGATTGGTAAAAATGACAACCAGCAGAATCCTTGTCACACTGTTGCGCCAGAAACCTTTTATGGAGACGATATCTTTAGGGATGGCCTCAAGATCTTTCACTTTGGGTCTTCTTGTAAAAGCCTCCACAAGTCCTGATACCCATCCGGCTGCGATCATCGGGTTTAAGGATGTTAAAGGCGCTGCAAGAACTGATGAAATAATGGTAAGGGGGTGGGCCAGGGCAAAAATGGCGCCAATGCCGGCAAAAACAGCATTGGCTGTAATCCAGATCCATATCATATCTGTGCCGGCATTTTTCCCTTCCATGAGAAAACCGGCTGCAAATAAAATGACAATAGCAATGGGAATTGTCCATTTTAAAATTTTTCCTGTTTTACCCCCTTTTGGAATCCTGTTTAATTCATCAAGGTCTATTTTCTCATTGGATGCAAGATATCTCTTGATCCCTGGTACATGAGCCGCTCCCACAACGGCCACTATTTTATCTCCCGGAGCCGATCGTATCTTTTGAGCAAGAAACTGATCTCTTTCATCGATCAGGGATTTTTCAATAATGGGATGTGATTTTTTTACATCAGACAAAAGGGTTTGGAGAATATCTTCCTGCTTCATATTTTCGATATCTTCTTCGGTGATATCATCTGAAGCCCCAAAGGAGAGAACCAGGGGAAATATGAGTTTGAGTTTTGCCCACAGCCCCATTCCTCTCCATACTCTTGTAAGGGTAATCTGGATTTCCCGGTCAGAAGGGACAATCAAAGCATCACACTTTTCTGCAGATTTGATGGCATTGATCATCTCCTGGCCTGGTTTGATACCAAATTTATCAGCCATTTTTTTCTGGAACGAGGCAAGCAGAAGATTAATAAACAGCAGTAATGCTTTTTTCTTCTTTATGATTTTGACAATATCCATATTGCGCCACCTGTCTGCATCCCTGAACGATGCAAGGCGGGTTTGACACAGTTCAACACAGATTGTATCGGGTTTTTGTTCGTGAATAGTGTCCTGGACAAGTTCTGCGCTCTGTTTTGAGACATGGGCAGTGCCAATCAAAAGGATCTCTTTTCCATTGCAGGATATCGGGTCTACCATTTTGTCTTTTTTATCTTCTTTATTTTTTTTATCTTTTTCAGCCGGATCTTTCTCCATGGATTTAATACCGCCTTTCAAATCAGTTAAAAACAAGTTTATACTATAACCATTAAATTTTCCCTGGCAACACAAAATCAAATATGGGTGCGATGTGATTGAATATCGGGTTCATTTGATCTATGTTAACAAAGCGGCCTGTAATATATTGGGCGGCCCATATGAACAGCGGGTCCCAATGAAGTTGAATCCGGTCGATCCCAATGGGTCACTGGATGTCTGGTCAGACCGCCTGGCTCAATTAATAGAGATTAAATCAGATCGGTTTGAAACAGAGCATGTTACCGGGGATGATTGAGCATGCGCTTGTTAATTTTGTACAAAATTCAATCCACGCAACAATGTCATGGATGAATGAAATGAATTCACGGATTTTTTCAATAGTCAATGCACTGTTCAAATTGAGAAAACCATAATGCCTTTGTCAGAAAGAATATCTTTGACCTGAAGTGTTGTGGCTTCTCTCAAACGCAGCCCCATGGAATATAAAGTCAGATAAAATGCATGACTTTGAACGGTAGGAAGGGCATAGATAATCTTATTGACGGAGTTGTTCTTCAGTGATATCGTGAAGCGGTTTATTGTAAAAACGCTGTAGCCTTAAAACCGCGCGGGTATAGGATTGAATAGTTCTTTTAGCATATCCTGCTAATTGGAGATCTTCCTTAAAACGTTTGATTAAATTGCTCATGGTATCTTCCTTTCTTCTTTAACCTTGTCGGGTGAAGATACCGACCTGAAAGCCGGTAAGAAGATACCATGAGCAATGGAATTAAACAATGATGGTGCGGCTTACTTGAACTTTGTTAATACAGACAACGCCCCAAAAGCTTAAGAGGCAATTTGATGATAGCCCTTTATCCAACTTTCCTCGGGCCTGTTAACAAGCCACTTCACATTGGCTACGCAAGTGAGTTAATCATTGTAAAAAATTTTACTT
>CAYZCC010000054.1:0-11596 GCA_964476805.1 uncultured Desulfobacula sp. | reverse complement strand
TTCTTCTTAAACCCTGTGTCCATGGTTCCTACAATTGGCGCAAGCGGGGCCATTGCAGGTGTTATGGGCGCCTATTTCCTTTTATATCCAAAAGCGCGTATTTTAACTGTTATCCCCATCATTATCATCCCCTGGTTTGTGGAAATCCCTGCGTTTATCTTTCTCGGGTTCTGGTTTTTAATGCAGTTCTTCAATGCTGCAGGCTCAGGTGCAGGTTCCGGTATTGCCTGGTGGGCACATATTGGCGGATTTACAGCCGGGCTGGTATTGGTTAAACTGAGTGAAAAAATGCCAAAAACAGGTGCGGATGAGAAAATCACCCGGTTTACCACTAAAAAGCACACTCCAAAACTACAGATGATTGTGGCCAAAGGGAGCCGGGATAACCCAGAGAGTCTTGATCTTTTTGGTAATATTGATATTACCTCCATGGAGGCCATATCAGGATCTGCCAAAATGGTGACGATCCCCTGGGGATTTTACAGACCTTTATACCGGGTTAAAATTCCAGCAGGAGTCAAACATGGTACCCGATTAAGGCTGGCAGGTATGGGAAAATCAATGGATGGAAAAATAAAAGGAGATATGTACCTGAAGGTCTTGATAAAAAATGTGATATAAAAAGATTATGACAACCTCACTGATACACTATCCTGCCGGTAACCATGGTTAAAACTGCACATCCTTTTACCTTAAAGTCAGTAAAAGGTGTGTTTCTCGATTTTGATTCAAATTTTTCAGGATCAATTTTATATTCCCTTTCAGTGTCTATAATGGTCAGGTCTGCAAGATTTCCAGGTTTTATGTCATTATTTAATTTAATAAGCGCTGCCGGTTTTTTTGACATTTTATTCACCAGCGCTTCCAGGGTTAAAATTTTATCGTGAACAAGTTTCAATGACAGGGCAAGGGATGTTTCAAGGCCGATGATGCCAAAGGCGGCCATGTCAAACTCCACATCTTTTTCCATGGTGCTGTGGGGGGCGTGATCTGAAGCAATCATATCGATGGTGCCATCTGAAAGTCCATGAATAATGGCGTGTTGGTCTTCTTTTGAACGCAGAGGGGGATTCATTTTAAAATGGGTATTATAATCTTTGATATCTTCATCAGTTAATGTAAAATAGTGGGGCGCCGTTTCACAGGTAACCCTGACCCCTCTTTTTTTTGCCTCCCTGATGGCTCTAACAGACTCTTTGGTACTGATATGACAAAAGTGTACACCACTGCCGGCAAGTTCTGCAAGGGCAATATCTCTTTCAACCATGACACTCTCTGCAGCATTGGGAATACCTTTTATTCCATAGCGCGTGGCAGCGGCACCTTCATTCATTGAACCGCCATTGACAAGGCTGAGTTCTTCAGCATGGACAAAGATGGGAATATCAAGATCGTTGCAGTATTCAAGGGCACGGCGCATGAGATTTGAATTTTCAAGGGGTCTGCCATCATCGGTTACCGCTGCAATGCCGGCCTGTTTCATCTCATAAATTTCAGCCAGTTTTTCACCCGATAATCCTCTGGTGATGGCGCCTGCCGGATAAACCTTTGAAAGTTCAAGCTCTTTTGCTCTGTTGATAATAAATTTTGTTGTCTGGCCATTATCATTGACTGGATTCGTGTTGGGCATGGAACATACCGCTGTAAACCCGCCCTTTGCGGCAGCCTTCAACCCTGATTCAATGGTTTCCTTATATTCATGGCCCGGTTCCCTTAAATGGACATGGACATCAATAAGCCCTGGAACAACGACCCTGTTTCTGGCATCAATAATTTTATACTCCGATTTGGAATCCCTGCTGCCTGGATCCACAACTGCTTTAATAGTGCTTCCTTGAATGATGATATCTTTTCGGGCATCCATATTTCCAGGATCAAGAACCCTTGCTCCCTTAATTAGAATCTGCATGTTTGCCGCCTCCTGATAGAAGATAGAAGAGTGCCATCCGCAAAGCAACACCATTGGTCACCTGCTCGAGAATCATGGAGCTTTTGCAGTCAGCCACATCACTGGATATCTCAACCCCCCTGTTCATGGGACCTGGGTGCATGATGGTCACATCCTTTTTTGCAAGTTTCATCCGGGTTTTATTAAGGCCGAAACGTAAGGCATACTCTCTTTCTGTGGGGAAAAGAGTGCGACCCTGGCGCTCTTTTTGAATTCTTAGCATCATGACAATGTCCGCTTCATCAATGCACGCTTCAATAGTGGAAGAGATTGTACATCCAAGTTTCTCTACTCCCATGGGAATCATTGTCTGCGGTGCACAGACAAAAACATGGGCACCCATTTTGGAAAACCCTGTAATATCTGATCTTGCAACCCTTGAGTGGGCAATATCACCGATGATAGAGATTTTAAGATCTCTGATTTTTCCTTTTTTCTCCCTGACACTCATCATGTCCAGAAGCGTTTGGGAAGGATGCGCATGTATCCCGTCTCCAGCATTAATAACAGAGGATTTTACCCGTTTTGAAATTAAATTCGGAGCGCCTGAGGAGGAGGGACGAAGGACAATAATATCCGGATTCATGGCTTCCAGGTTTTTTGCCGTATCGATAAGAGTTTCCCCCTTTACAATGCTTGAAGAGGATTTTGAAATTGAGATACTGTCTGCAGAGAGCCTTTTCGCTGCCGTATCAAAGGAGAGTTTTGTCCGGGTTGAAGGCTCCTGAAAAAAGAGGACGATGGTTTTACCCCTGAGTGTGGGCACTTTTTTTACAGGGCGCTGGGAGATTTCTTTCATGCCTTCAGCCGTATCAAGAATTATTGAGATCTCTTCCGGATCAAGGGACTCCATATCAAGAATATGTTTTTTATTAAACAGCATGCTTCCAGTCCTCCACTATCTGAGTATGTCCCCTATCCTACGCCACCTCACGCCAAAGTCACTCTTATTCCATGACCAGTAAATAATAAAAGCCTTGCCTTTTATGGCTTTTAAATCAACAAAGCCCCAGAATCTGCTGTCATGGCTGTTATCTCTGTTATCACCCATGACAAAGAGTTTGTTTTCCGGGACCTCTATTTTTATTAAATTATCCCTGGGACTCACCATTCCAGAGTATATATGGTTGCTTTTATAGCTGGCATACGCTTCACCCTTCACCGGTTTCTCATTTACATAGAGTTTTTTATCAACAATCTGAACCGTGTCTCCCCCTGTTGCAACCACCCTTTTTATAAAATCCTTGGAAGGATCTTCCGGATATTTAAACACAACAATATCCCCCTTTTTGGGTTCCTTGAAAGAGACAAGCACTTTGCCGTCGGTAAAGGGGATTTTTACGCCATATATGAATTTATTGACAAGGATATGATCTCCTATCTGAAGGGTTTCCAGCATGGAGCCCGATGGGATTTTAAAGGCCTGAACAATAAATGTCCTGATGAACATGGCAATAACAACCGCTATGATGACTGCCTCTATGTTCTCCCGCAGCGAGCTTTTTTTTTTCTTTTCTGCCATTTATAACTTCCTGAATATACTCTACTTAGTCTGTTTCCAGTTTCCGTTTTTTTTTACAGTCTCTTGTTTACCGCTTCCACCTTCCTGCCTTCAGTTTCCAGTCTCCAGCCTCTAGAACATATGCTGCGCCTGCCCCAAAAAGAATTTTGACTTCTCAATTGATTTTTTTAAAACAGCGGCTATTTTTCTTGCCTTTACCATGGAGGAGAGAGGCACTGTTGACACCTTTCTGCCTTTGATCATGATGGTGCCGCTTTTAAGTTCTGCATAACTTACCTGGCCGTATGATTTTGAAATGCCTTCAGGATAATCATGACCATAATCAATGATCTGGGTGAAGAGTTCTTCATCGCTGACAGATGTATATTTCAAAATCTCTTCATTTAAAATGGGAATGGGAATACCAATGCCCACAGAGAGTGAGCAGCCATACCCTCTAATACTCTGCCCCACCAGCCATTCAGGAGACATCTCTTTTAAATCCCCTGTGACTGACAATGTTCCTGCAGGTGTAAGCGGTACGCCGTTCAAACCTCTCTCAACCTCTTTTTTATGTTGTGTTCCGGTCCATGTAACATAGCCTTGGGCACCGCCAAGAAAAATCCGTGTCCCCACACCAATGGTTTTTAAATAGGGATCATTGAACAGGGGACTCAGTTCGCCTGATGTTGAATAGTTTGCATTCCCCACATCTGATTTAAGTGTTCCCATATAGGTATATTTTATTTTATCAGACCTGTTGATGGCACAATTATAATTTTGATAGGCATTTCTGGGATTACTTAAAATAGCATTGGGCAGATCTTTCAAAGTTACAATTTTTTCAATTTTCCGGTTGGGATAGCAGTCTGTACCATAGCTTTGCGCTTTTATACGGACCTCTTTTCCCGCTACAAGATCCTGGATAACATGTCCCCCGCCATAATTAAATTCACCTGGATAACGTTTATTCAAAGGATCATCGTCACACGTCTGGGTGGCACCCAGATAGCAGTCCACTGCTGCTATGCCTGAATAGGCAGGCACATTGTTAAACCAGGTACGGGTTGTCCGGATCACCGGTCTGGACTGACCGATATTTATGAAAACACCTGAAGAACACATGGGAGCAAAAGTTCCGGTGGTCACCACATCAATTTTTTTGGCCGCTTCAACAACACCCTCTTTTTTTGCGATACCGATAACCTCTTCAGCAGTCGCAACAACCACTTCGCCATCCGCTATTTTTTTATTAATCTGTTCCACTGTTTTGTTTACTTTATAATCACCCATCATTCCCCTTTGCGAACAGCTGAACGAACACTCACTCAAACATAGATTCTCAGCTGAATATTCACTATTCTATTTCTCGTACGTAATCAATCTTTGATGTAATATTATTCTCAATCCAGGTTTTATCCCACCACTCCACAGGGTTTACAAAAATGTTGTGGACAATTATGGAAAAATGGAGATGATCTCCACCTGCAAGCCCTGTTAAACCGGTCAACCCGATTTCATCTCCTCTTTCAACCATATCCCCTGGATTAACCAGGATCTGACTCAAATGGGAGTAGAGACTGCAAAGACCGAAACCGTGATCAATGATCACTGAATTACCGAATATTCCAGCAAATTGTGCGAAAATAACACGACCTGAATTACCGGCTTCTATTGATGCATTTGCTGTTGAGGCAAGATCAATTCCATAATGAATTGCCCGGTCAATCTCGTCTCCCTTATATTTATAAATTCTTCTTTCTGCAAACCCGGATTTTCTTGCAGATCCTCTAAGTCTTAAGAATCTGCCTTCCCACATTTTTTTGTTTTCACTTTTTTGAGAAACCTCTAATACCTGTTCAACACTCTTTTTTCTTACGTGGCTGTTGATATATAAAAATTTTTCAAGCAGGGGATTTTTTTTATTCTCAAATGAACCGTTTTTCTCTCCGATATCAAATTGAGATACCTTCCTGTTTAAAAAGGAGTCTGAGATATTTAAGATGTCTGGTTTGAATTTTTCATCTCTTATATAGTGGTGAAACCCTCTTCTGGTGATATTACCTGCCGGATCCTTTGCAGTGACAGACAACCTTGTCCCGGGACCCTGCATATCACTCAAGGCAAAAAAAGCGGTATAGATATTTTTATCATCAAAAAGCCCCGGATATCCCGGAAAAAAATTATCTCCAACCTGAACCCCACTTTTGATATCCTCTTCAAAAAGCTGATAGATAATCAAACCGCTGCCGCCTTTCTCAATATTATGGTGCCGGGTCAATATATCCACCTTTGGCGGTTTGAAGTCAATAATCACCTTTTTTTCAATGTTTAAAATATTACCGGTATTCCACCCTCTCCAAGAGTCATCTGATACCCTGATCCTGATGCTGGCTTCCCCATCTGTCATCCCGTACTGCCAGGCATGAACCGGTATGATAAAAGAGTCTCTGGTTTTTGCTGCACCTGGAGATATTCCTGCAAATCCGGATGACTCATACTCTCTTTTCAGCAGTATTTTCTCTTTATCTCTTTGATGGATGGATACCCTGATATCACGAAGGCCGGTTTTTTTATCTTCCACACTGAGCGCTATTTCATAGGATTTTTTCAAATAGAGAGAAGGAAGATTCATATCAACAACCGGTTTTTCACCCTCATATTTATAGAGAAGTATCCGTGCTCCTGGAATTAAAACCGTAAGAAACAGGATCAGAAAAACCACTTTTTTCATCAATAACACCTATTTTTTCAATATGTTAGTATAAACAAAATAAAAGTGTAATAAAATAGCAGTAATGACATAACTTATCAAGTCATTTTGTATTCTTGACTTTTCAGATCCCAAAATATAATTTAGATCCTGAACAGATCAGATATCCTGGATCCAAAAGTAATTTGAGACAATATAACCTGTATAAGTGGAGTTAAAATTTATGGACAACTATTTCTTTGAATTGACCCGGAGAAGAGACCCGGTTTTTTTTCTTATTTCAGGCCCGTGTGTCATCGAAAATTTTGAAACAACCTTTTCAATTGCAAAGCACCTGAAAGAAATCACTTTAAAACTGAATATCCCTTTTATTTTCAAGGCATCCTATGACAAGGCCAACCGATCATCCATTCAATCTTTCAGAGGACCGGGCCTTGAAGAAGGCCTTGCTCTCCTTGATTCCATAAAAAAAGAACTCAACCTTACTGTTATTTCCGACATCCATCTTCCTGATCAGGCAGAAAAGGCAGCCAGGATTTTGGATATTATACAGATTCCAGCCTTTCTATGCAGGCAGACTGATTTAATCGCTGCCGCCTGCAATACAGGCAAACCGGTCAATATTAAAAAAGGGCAGTTTTTATCCCCTTTGGAGTGCAGGAATATCCTGAACAAGGTAAAAGAGTCCAACAATTCAAATATCAGTATTACAGAGAGAGGATCATCCTTCGGGTATAATAATCTTGTTGTGGATTTTCGCTCTATCCCTATTATCAAAAGTCTTGGCGTACCCGTTATCTTTGATGCAACACACAGTGTACAGCTTCCTGGGGGTGCATTTGACGTTTCTGCAGGAGAGCGGCAGTTTGTTCCGGCCCTCTCTAGAGCCGCCATTGCAGCAGGAGCGGATGGATTGTTTATGGAAACACATCCCGATCCTGAAAAAGCCCTCTGTGACGGGCCCAACTCCATGCCCCTGGCGGATATGGAAGATCTTTTAACCACACTTTCTGCTGTGAAAAGAAGCGTTGGATAATCCTTTGAAAAAAAGACTGGCCAATATTAAGCTTCTGCTTCTCGATGTTGACGGGGTTTTAACCGATGCAGGCATTATTTACACCGACTCCGGAGAACAGATCAAAAAATTTAATGCAAAAGACGGCCTTGGAATAAAACTTTTAATAAAGGCTGGCGTTGATGTCGGTATTATAACAGGACTTCGCTCCAAAACTTTGGAACACAGATGTCAAAAGCTGGGGATCTCCCTGTTGTTTGCCGGAATCAAAAATAAATCCAAGGTGCTTGACGCCATCGTATCCCAGACCGGCATTCCCCCTGAAAACATGGTTTTTGTGGGAGATGACATCATTGATCTTCCTGTCATGAAAAGGGTTGGCGTCTCTTTTTGCGTTGCTGACGGTCATGATGATGTCAAGAGACATTGTGACCGTGTTACAAAATTAAAAGGTGGATGTGGAGCCGTTCGAGAAGTTTGTGAAAGCATACTCAAAGCAAAAGGTTTGTGGAACAATATTCTCAACAAATATCTGTCATGACAAACCCTTTAAAACAGAGACTGACCTATCTTTTAATTGGACTTCTGGTCCTTATGATTGCAGTTATCAGCGGTTTTTATTATTTTGACAAAATCGTGTCCAGACCTCTGGAAATAAAAGATATTAAAATTGATACCCATGCGGCTCTCAAATTAAATGTTTTACATAAGATATCAAAAAAAAACGGTATAAAAGAGTGGGAGCTCAAAGCAGCATCCGCCACGCTTTTAAAAAACAGTCACCAGGCAGTCCTTTCAGATGTCTCCATCACCTTTTTTACAAAAGAGGCAAAAAAAGTGCTTCTAAAAGCAGAGAAAGGCTTTCTCAACACAAAAAGCCATGACATGCTGCTTTCAGACAGCGTGGTGGTCACCTATGAAAATTCAATCCTGAGAACTGACAAGTTGCATTATAATAAAAAAAAACATATGATCTATTCTGACAGTCCCGTTAAGCTGACAAGAGAAGGGTCCCATATTGAAGCAGATTCAATGACAACAAGATTAGATGAGAGACGCACTGTTTTAAAAGGAAATGTTAAAGGAAGGTTCAGTGAAAATTTCAATATTATGTAAATCACTGCAGAAATATCTGCCGCTTATTGCCTTTGCATATTCTGCTTTTTTTTTACACCCGGATCTGACCGATGCAGATACAAAAGAGAAGACAACAAAGAAGCCGATTCATGTGGAAGCTGATAAAATGACTGCAGAAGAGCAGTCCGCCATGGTCGAGTTCTCAGGAGATGTTAAAGCGGTAATTGAAGATTCCACACTGTTTGCAGATTCCGTAAAAATATACTTTTTTAACGATAAAGAGCCGGAAAGCAAAACAGAGTCGGAGAACAATAAAGAGCCGGATGCACAAAACAGTATAAAAAAAATAATTGCCGCAGGAGATGTAAAGTATATTTCCAAGGAGAGAAAAGCCTTTTCAGATAAAGCGGTCTACACCACTCTGGATGAAATATTGATCCTCACCGGGGAGTCCCCGAAATTAATAACCGGTTCCAGTTTTGTAACGGGTAAGAAGATTACTCTCTTTAGAAAAAACAACAAAGTAATAGTGGAGAGTGACGGATCAAAAAGAGTGGAGGCTTTTTTGAATCCTGAAGATAACATCACAAAAGATGCTGCCCCGGAAAAAAAAGAGTAATGAAACAGCTTGAAGTCAAAAATCTTGTAAAAATCTATAACAAAAAAAAGGTTGTAGACCATGTGAACCTTGTAGTAAAACAGGGCCAGGTCACAGGTCTTTTAGGGCCCAATGGCGCCGGTAAAACAACAACATTTTATATGGCAGTCGGCCTTATTAAACCGGATGGCGGTAAAGTTTATATTGACACAGAAAATATTACAAAATACCCCATGTACATAAGAGCCAGAAAAGGAATCAGTTATCTTCCCCAGGAGTCATCGGTTTTTAAAAAACTGACTGTAAAACAGAATATTACAGCCCTGCTGGAAGTGATGCCAAAAAACGATTTTGATATTGAACACAAAGCCATGGGGCTCATGGAGGAACTGGGTATCAGCAAACTTGCCTATCAGAAGGCAGGCTCTCTTTCCGGTGGCGAGAGAAGACGGCTTGAAATTTCAAGGGTACTTGCAATAGACCCTCTCTTTATCCTTCTTGATGAACCATTTGCAGGCATTGATCCTCTGGCGGTGATTGATATTCAAAAAATAATTAATCAGTTGACTAAAAAATCAATAGGCGTTTTAATATCAGATCATAATGTAAGGGAAACCCTTGGAGTTTGTGATAATGCTTATATTATGAACCAGGGAAAAGTTATTGAATCAGGAGATCCTGATAAAATTATTTCAAGTAAAATAGCCAGAAAAATCTATCTCGGAGAAAACTTCAAATTATAATATGGAACTTGGATTACAGCAAAATCTGATATTAACTCAACAGCTTGTCATGACTCCCCAAATGCAGCAGGCAATTAAACTTCTCCAGCTCTCCCGCATAGAACTTGCTGAAATGATCCAGGCTGAAATCGAGCAGAACCCTACGCTTGAAGAGGCGGGCTCCCAGGATCTCTCTGAAAATAAAATTACAGCCAAAGAGACGGAGAGCAGTCAAAAAGAAAAAGAGGTACCTGAAAAAGAAATTACCATTGAGGAGATTATCAAAACCGATACAGACTGGGAAAACTATATCAATGAGTACAATTCCACAGGAAGGGTTTACACCGAATCAGAAAAAAGGGAGTCGCCGAATTATGAAGCCTTCACTTCTGATAAAAAGACGCTCAAGGATCACCTTCAATGGCAGTTGATGCTCTCTGGATTAAAAAAAAATGAAGAGAAGATCGGCCATATGATCATCGGTAATGTTAACAAGGATGGTTATCTTTGCATCGGTGTTGAGGAGATTGCTGAAAAATTCAATTGTGATGTCCAGCGTGTTGAATCCGTTCTGTCAGTCCTGCAGACCTTTGATCCACCCGGAGTATGTGGTCGTGATATTACTGAAACTCTCCTGATCCAGGTTCAGCAGCTTGGCATTGACAATACTATTATTATTGAAATAATCAAAAATCATCTGAAAAACCTTGAAAACAGAAACAGCAAAAAAATTGCAAAAACCCTGAAAATTTCCGTTGAGGAGGTCAGAACAGCAGTCAAGATTATCAGATACCTCGAGCCGAAACCCGGTCGAAAATTTTCACCAGAGGAGGCCGCATATATTACACCTGATATCTATGTTTACAAACATGGGGATGATTTTAAAATAGTCATGAATGATGACGGCCTGCCAAAGCTGAGAATCAACAGATTTTATAAAGACACGATTTCCAACGGCCGCAAGTTATCAAAAGATACAAAAAATTATCTCAATGAGAAAATGCAGTCTGCCTCCTGGCTCATTAAAAGTATCCACCAGCGCCAGAAAACAATATATCTTGTAATGGAGAGTATCTTAAAGTTTCAAAAAGAGTTTTTTGAAAAAGGAATCGCCTATTTAAGACCCCTGATTTTAAAAGACATTGCAGAAGATATTGAGATGCATGAATCCACCATCAGCCGTGTCACCACCAATAAATACACCTATACACCCCAGGGACTTTTTGAGCTGAAATATTTTTTCAACTCTTCCATTGAGAGAATTGGCGGTCAGGCCATGGCATCTGCCAGTGTCAAGGAGAAAATTAAACTGTTAATAGAGAATGAAGATAAGACAAAACCGTTAAGTGATGACAAAATAGCCACCACTCTTCAGAATGCCAATATTAATATTGCAAGAAGAACGGTTGCTAAATACAGGAAGATGCTTAACATACTGCCTTCCAATAAACGCAAACAACTTTAAGGAGATTTTTCAGGCCGGCAGTCATTTTTTGTTTTCAACAATGCAAGAACAAAACATCTGAATGTCTTCTATAAACACAATAAAGGGAAACTTGGACGAATACAGCCCATAGGTTAATAAAGCGAAATGAAAATCAGCCATTTTTTAAACAGGGACGCTATCATTGCAGACCTTAAAGCCAGAGACAAACCAGGGGTTATTGATGAACTTGCCACGGCAGTATCAAGAACCTGTAAAATTCCTGCCCATACAATCACCCGAATTCTCCTGGAGAGAGAAAATCTCGGCAGTACAGGCATTGGCGGCGGAATTGCGATTCCCCACGGGAAGCTCAATCTCACAGAATCCATTATTATCGGGTTCGGCCTCAGCAAGGAAGGGGTTGCGTATGAATCCCTTGATAATAAACCGGTTCACATTTTCTTTGTACTGCTGACCTCAACAGATTCAACAGGCGGACATCTTAAGGTTTTAGCTCAAATCTCCAAACTGCTGAAAACAGATGAATTTAAAAATGGCCTCTTATCTGCTGATTCAGTGAATGATATTTATGAAAT
>CAYZCC010000053.1:10247-11606 GCA_964476805.1 uncultured Desulfobacula sp. | reverse complement strand
TCACGCTTTTCAGCTGGCTTTAGAACTTTTTTTTAATGACGTCCTTTAATACGACATTTTGTAAACTCAAATCAGCATACATTTGCTTTAACTTGCGGTTCTCGCCTTCAAGCTCTTTGAGCCTTTTTAGCTGCGAGGGTTCCATACCGCCGTACTTGGCTTTCCAATTGTAGTAGGTTGCTTTGCTGATGCCGTATTCTCGGCAAATCTCCTGGGGAGACCGGCCAGCTTCACCTTCTTTGAGAATCCGAATGATTTTGTGTTCTGAAAACCGAGATCTCTTCATCTGATAATCCTCCTTTACGAATTTTATGTCAGAAATCTCTACTTTTCAATGGCACTAAATTTGGGGAAGGTTACAAATAGCCTGTCAAGCTTAGGAACTGCTTGACGGGCGCATCTGTTGCTGATATTTAAGAGTATCATGAAAGATGAACCCAAAAAATTTGTCCGCTGGCGCCGTGAAATGGTTGAGAAACAGATTGCTTCAAGGGGAGTTACTGATCCCAAGGTTCTTGATGCAATGTCCAGAGTAAAAAGGCATCTGTTTGTCAGTGAGGCCTTTGTTGACAGTGCCTATGGAGATTTTCCGCTTCCCATTGGTGAAGGCCAGACAATTTCACAGCCATATATTATCGCTGAGATGACCCAGGGTCTTGATTTAAAAGGTCATGAAAGGGTTCTTGAAATAGGCACAGGATCGGGATATCAGGCCGCTGTAATTTCCAGGATTGTTTACAGGGTATATACCATAGAGAGAAATAATGCCCTTTTCTTACAGACAAGAAAGCTTTTTGACAAACTTAAATATCACAATATTGTCACAAGATATTCAGATGGAACTCAGGGTTGGAGAAAGGAAGCTCCTTTTGATGCCATTATTGTTACAGCAGGCGGACGGGAAATCCCTCCTCCATTACTACATCAGCTTGCAACCGGTGGGTGCCTTGTCATGCCGGTGGGCGGAAGTAATTCCCAGGAGTTGTTAAAGATTAAAAAAACCAAAGAGGGGATCAAAACAACCAATCTGGGCGGCTGCAGGTTTGTGAAATTGATTGGGCAGCATGGCTGGGACAGCTGATATACCTGTAAAAAATGACTAAACAAAACAGCAGTCAACCCTCTTTTATAAAAGAGCTCCTTATGGGTTTCTGCCTTGGAGCCGCAAATATAATTCCAGGGGTTTCCGGCGGCACATTTCTTCTGATTTTTAAAATTTATGCGCGTGTTTTTTCTATCCTTGACCATATTAATAAATCAAATCTCTCCTATCTCATCTCAATGGGGTTTAAAATTATATTTCAAACTGACAGATCGACCTCATTAAACAGGGTGGCTCAATTTCTTAAAAAAAACGAT
>CAYZCC010000053.1:2585-10237 GCA_964476805.1 uncultured Desulfobacula sp. | reverse complement strand
TTTACTTTTCTGTTGAAATTAATAACAGGGGTCGTAATAGCGATCCTCTCTCTTTCAAGCTTGATGAAATATCTGATTGTCCATCAGTTCTGTGCTACATATTCCTTTTTTTTCGGGTTGATTCTCATTTCCATCATCATCCCTGTGAAAATGTTGGAAAACAAAAAGACTTATCTGATTCTCTTTGCTGCCCTTGGTTTATTTACGGCTGTATATGTCAGCTACGCAGTCAATCCCTACGATAAAATTAAAAAAAAATCAGACGATTATGAAGCACAATACTTACAAACAGAGCATGAAGGCACAAAAAAAAACCAGAAGAGTGATGCATTTTCTTTTACAGGCAGATATACCTTTAATGAATATATATACGCGCTGACCTGTGGAGCAGTTGCGATCTCTGCAATGGTTCTGCCGGGTATAAGCGGGTCTCTGGTTCTCATACTGATGGGAGAGTATGTTGCTGTTGTCTCTGCAATATCAGGGTTAAAAACATTAAACCTGGATTATATGGTGTTCCTTTGCTGTTTTACAGCGGGGACTGTTTTTGGCGGTCTTTTTTTTGCGAAACTTGTCAACTTTGTTTTAAAAAAATTTTACAATCCAACCATGGCATTTCTGGCCGGTTTGATGGCAGGCTCCCTGTATGCTTTATGGCCTTTTAAAAAAAGTATAATAATGGCAGAGCAATATATTAAAAAGGAGGGTGTTATAACGATTGTAGAAAATACAAAAGTTTATACAAACATCAATGAGCTGCCGGCTATGGGAGCACAACTCTCTATTTCATCTCTTTTTTTCATAACAGGATGCGTCATCATGCTGTTTTTTATCAAAAAAGAGACACACGGATAAAGCTAAAGCAGTTCAGGGGTAAAAGTCACCACATCATCAATAGAGGGTGTATCACAGAAAATCATGACAAGCCTGTCAATTCCAAGGGCGGTCCCTGCACACTCAGGCATCTTCTCAAGGTCTTTAAGAAATCTGTCCGGTATTGAAAGCGGCGGCATGTTTTGTCGAATAAGGAACCGGTTCTCTTTTTGAAAGCGTAACTTCTGTTCAACAGGATCCACCAGTTCAGTAAATCCATTGGCAAGCTCAATGCCGGCTATATAGAGTTCAAATCTCTGGGCATATTCACAGTTTTCAGGCTTTAGTTTTGAAAGTGATGCAAAGCTGGCAGGATAATCAAACAAAAAAGCAGGGGTATCATTTCCAAGGCAGGGCTCTATTTGATAACTGATCACTTCCTCAAAACGATCTTCTTTTAAGGCCCGATCCAGTGATGTATCTGCATAGATTTCAAAAGCCTTTTTCACGGTTATTTTCTGCCATTTTGTGTCTAAATCTATGGTTCTCTCCTGATACTTGATCTGGTTTTCAAGGCCAAGCTTTAGCGCGATATATTTTATCAGTTCAATGCATTGATCCATTAAATCAAGATAAGAATCATCTTTTGTGTACCATTCAAGCATGGTAAGTTCCGGCAGATGATGGGAACCTCTTTCATCTTTTCTAAAACACCGGCAGATTTGAAAAATCTTATCAAAACCATTTGACACCATTCTTTTCATGAATAATTCAGGAGAAGCCTGTAGATAATACCCTTCTGAGGTTACAGGTTCAATATGGGCTTCAGGAATTATATCTGGAGATCTTATGGGGGTTTCAACTTCAAGATAATGATGAAGCGTAAAAAAATCCCTTATGGTTTGAATCACAAGGGATCTTATTTCAAGAGTTCTCTGTTTTTTTTTAAAGTCTGATGTCACTTGATTTCGTAAATATCTTTGGGTCTGTCCTGTAAAAATATTTTATTGAATTGACTTTGATCTGCCTGGTCAAAAAATTTATATCCCTGTTCAATGCATGAATTACAGGCATTAACAGGAATATGTACACCCAGCATATTGGAACCTGCAGTTGATTTGGAATCAATCTGGAACGTTCCACCGCAATCCCGGCATATTCTTATTTTTTCTTTCTGCTGTTCAAAAATATTGTCCGTATCATAGAATATCTCTCTATGCCTGGTCTGGAAATCTCCAGGTTTCCCATGCTTCACCCTCATGATATCTCTCTGGTTCCAGTATGAATTGATAATATCCACACTCTTTTTGATTTTATCAGTAATACTTACAGACTGTTTAAGTCGTCTGGGATTAAAATCAGGTTCAATAACCCCTGAATAGTCAAGCCCGGCCATGGCAAGGATAATTCCAAGATTTACATAGGGTAAGGCATCCTCAATTGAATATCCACCTTCCAATACGGCAATATCAGGTTTTAAAAGATGTGTCAGCTCTGCATAGCCCTGGGCTGAAAAATTCATATTGGTCAAAGGGTCCGTATAGTGGTTATCCTGCCCTGCAGAGTTGACAATAAGGTCAGGCTTGAATTCTCCAATAATCGGCAGCACACAATTATTAATTACATAGAGGTACCCTTCTGTGGAAGTCCCTGGAGGCAGTGGTATGTTCAGGTTTGAACCCTTTGCATTGGGCCCGCCCAGTTCATTTGGAAATCCTGAGCCCGGATACAGGGTTCTTCCATCCTGGTGAAGGGAGATAAACAGAATATCAGGGTCATGCCAGAAGATATCATTGGATCCATCACCGTGATGGCAGTCTGTATCAATGACAGCGACTCTCTTTTTTCCAAATTGTGATCTTATGTATTCCACCATGACTGCTTCCATATTGATGTGGCAGAAGCCTCGGCCGCCATGTGATACGCGCATGGCATGATGACCCGGGGGGCGGACCAGTGCAAAACCTGTTTTTACCTCTTTGTTTAAAACAGCATTGGCAATAACCTTGGCCCCTCCTGCACTGATAAGGTGTGATTCAGTGGTAACGGTTTTCTCATCAGGTACGCAAAAATGTGCCCGCCTGATATCGTGTTCAGTAACAATTTCAGGTTTGTATTCAATAATTCCATCAATATCAAAAATCCCCTCTTCTATCACCTGATCCTGGGTATATAGAAGTCTCTCTTCTCTTTCAGGATGGGTGGGATCTATTGCCCAGTCAAATGCAGGAAAAAATACAAGACCTGTTTTGTTTGCTGCTTTTAACATGATTCCCCCATAAAATTATTGTAAGATCTTTTTTAAAATTCAAAAATCCCATTGTCTCACTGTGTCATCTTTTCATAACCCTTTATCAAGCCGGGTTTGATCTGCATTTTTGTCTTGAATATTTTACCTCTGAGTGAAAAATTTCGGACCCTATTAAATTTTTGGAATTCAACCACTTCCACTTCATCAAGATTATCTCTATTCGCACCTGAATTCACAGCTTTCTCCTTCAGCAGGGTCTGGGCTGTTTCAATTAAATCATCATCTGAAAATGTTTTGGAAATGGGTTCTGAAAAATCCTCTTCATGCGCGGTGACAACACCCTGCTCTGTATCTGCGTTTAAAGTGACCTCACAGGTTGTTCTGGCCAGAGCGGCACCGATGGCATTTGCCACAGATGATTCCGGGACCGCAATGGTTTCAATCTTATAAAGTTCTTCTATCTTTTTTGCAAAATATCTGGCAGGGCCGCCAAGAAGCAGTATTTTCCCAGGGTTTATTTTATATCCTTCAAGAAATTCATGAACTGTATATACGGGCTGTGAGTTAATCTGATCCATCATTTTTGAGGTTTTTTTCAAAATGGTGGAACAGCATTGTCTGAATATTTTTTCAGCAGCTTCCTGATCTGTGACACCCAGCTGTGCTGCAATTTTGCCGATACCCTGCCGGGAATTATCTTTTTCGCCTTCATCCATTAATCCCATTACAATGAGCGCATCTGTGGGCGTCGGCTCGGGACCGCCAAATGCCATTGCAGGTCCCTTACGATCAGGACCAATGATCAGTTCGTTCTCTTTTACCCTGACAACACTGTCACCGCCAATTCCTTTTGACTCCGTTCGAAGGGATCTTATCAGGCTTTTATATCTGCCGCGTTTGATTCCCACAGGTTCAAGCAGAGGTGTCTTGTCCACAAGAAAGGCTATATCAGTGGTTGTGCCACCGATATCAAGAACAATTGCATCCTGGTTCTCAGGCGCATGGGGAATCGCTCCCATAATGCTTGCAGCCGGCCCTGATAAGACAGTCTGCCCTGGAAAAAGCAGTGAAGTTTCAAGAGACATCGTGCCGCCGTCTGCTTTGAGTATCTGAATTGGAATTTCCAAACCTCTCTCTTCAAGAGATTGCTGAACCGCTTTAAAAAACGATTTATGAAGGCTGAATACAGCCGCATTTAGATAAGTTGTGGCAATTCTTCTTGGAAAATTGAGGTTCCCTGAAACATGATGTCCTAAAAATATATTTTTAAAATATCGGTTTAAAACCCTTTTTATAAGGATTTCATGACTGGGATTTCTAACACTGAATTTACCGACAACCCCAACATATTCAATCCCGGCATTTTTCATTTTTCTGGCAATTTCTTCTATTTCCATCTCATTGACTGCCTGTTTCTGACTTCCCCGGTGATTGATGGAGCCGGCAACACAATAGTAGTGTTCATCTGTTTTAAAAGCGGTCGGGTCAATACCTGGGCCTGCAGAGACAATCATTCCAACCGGATTCATACTCTTTTGAACAATTGCATTGGTTGTCAATGTTGTAGAGAGGACCAACCGCTTAATATTTTTTGGATCCATCGTATCCAGGAGTTTTGTAAAGCTTGAGAGGATCGTGTTAAAAAGGTTTCCAGAATCAGTGGCGACCTTGACTTTTTTTTCAATACCATTGCGGCTCAGTACAACACCATCTGTATGTGTCCCGCCGACATCTATTCCTATAATCATTGCCCGCCCCTAAATTCTTCAGCCAGTAAAAACAGCTTCCCATGCCGAAAAAGATTGTCAGAAAACCTCTGGCTTGTCAATCAGATTCTCAATTTGTGGTAAACTATCTCCAAAGGGTCACATAATACAAATGATTCAAACATCTGAACCGGCAATGCCGGTGTTGTTTAACAGCCGGTGGAATTATTTTTTTTACACTTGAATTAGCAGAAAGATTAATTTATTAAGCAATCACTGTTTTATTTTTACAAATATGTTTGCTTTTAAGGAGCTAAGTTATGACAATAGTTGCGTGGGAGAAAAATGGATCTGTGGCTGTTATTACAATGTGCAACGGTGCCAATAAACAGAATCAGCAGTTTACACAGCAGATGAATCAATGCTTTGATGAAATAAGTGAAGACAAAGAGATATACTCAGTTGTTATTACATCCAATGATAAAAAAAATTTTTCCCAGGGTATTGACTTGGAGTGGATGATGCAGAAAATGGGTGAAAAGGATTTTGAGAGTATCAAATCATTTATGTATGAAATGAATAGAATATTCAGCAGAATACTTCTTATGCCTTTTCCTGTAATTGCAGCCATTAATGGCCATGCATTCGGCAATGGCGCCATGTTGGCTTCAGCATGTGATTTCAGATTTATGACAAAGGACAAAGGGTTTTTCTGTTTTCCAGAGGTGGATATTGGCATCCCTTTTCTTCCGGGAATGATTGCCTTTGTTAGAAAAGCAATTCCTGAATATAAATTTAATGAGATGATTCTGTCAGGAAAACGAGTGGTAGCCGAAGAGCTTGAAGAGAGCCATGTGATCGTAAAAGCCTGTAACAATAAAGATGAACTGATTAAAGACGCCATGACTTTTGCCGGAACGTTTACTAAAAAAAGAGCTATTTTTGGTGAATTGAAAACCCGCATGCACAAAAATATTATCCATATTATTAAAACTGAGGATATAAAACAGATTGATGCGCTGAATCTGTTTATTCAAGATTAAACTTATATAATTTCCTGCAACATTATTCGTCTGATCGTCTGATATGAGAGTGATGTTTAATAAATTTGAAAACCTGATGATGGTGCCTGGCAACCCGCTTGGAGAAAATTTGGAATTCTCGTCGTTTAATAGATCTGTATGGCTATAATTTCTTTTTCAGATTGATAAACTCGCTTCTCTCAAACCCCAGTTTTTTAAAAAAAGAGAGCACATCTGTAGAGTCCCAGCGGACAGATGAGTAAATATGCGATACCCCTTCATCTTTATAAATTTCACAGATTTCTCTTGCCAGTGCAAGACCGATGCCCTGCCCCATATAATCAGGATGTACGCCAATAGCCATTATCCAGGCACTTTTTTTCATGCCAAAGCCAGCGTAAAGAGTGGTGCTTATCATATAACCAGCAACATTGCCATTGACTTCTGCAGCCAGACTTGATTTTCCCTGCTTTTTTTTGACCTGATGCTCAATCAGTTTTCTCGAATCAATATCTGCATCATCTGCTGTTATTGCTTCCCTGATTTTATGGATCGCCTCTGCATCACTCAAAGTGATTTCTCTTATCTTAATCCTCTCTTTCACAAAAAACCTCCTCGGTTACTCTACTTTGATAATCTTCACAGTATGACCGATCCAATTGGGCGGAAGATAGATTCTACCGCTGTTACCACTGGACTTTACCTCTTTTTCAATCATCTCTTCACCATAGACCTCAAATTTGACCCGGGTCAATGATATGGGCTGCTCTGCATTTTCTTTCTCTTTATCTGCCATATACCACCTGTTTTTTCCTCAATTTCAAAATTTGGATCCCTGTTACAATCCTTAGCAGTACCCTATTTAAAATTTTACAGCTTTATTTTATCTATCATATAGCTATATCAAAATATATTTACAATAGTAAATCCAACAATTGTATAAAATAATTTTTTCCTCCAGTTCAGCCTGGATAATTTCCCCCTGATACCTGTTGTCATGGGAAGGGACAGATATAAAAAAAAGCCAGACCGATTGATGCTTGGCTTGACAGAAAAACCTTTCTTGTGGCAAGCTCTGACTGCGGAAAATTCCGTGTTGCAGTGCTGTTTAAAATTGCTCAGAAAAGAGCATGGCGCCTGTTGTTCTTCACTCCGCCAGCAGTGGAAATACTGCCGGCAGTAAACAAAAGGTCGTTGGATATGCTGCCGTTGCATTTTTAAATCAGACAACACCATAAATGGAAAAGATATGAATAATAGATTAACAGAAAAGGAAGGCAAAATTTTATTAAGGCTTGCAAGGGAGACAATTGCTGAAAAACTTGGCAGAAAAGCAAAGCAAGAGGGGACTTTAAATTTTGAAAACCGCCTGGAAAAAAATGTGTTTAATGAAAAAAGAGGGGTGTTTGTCACCCTTCATAAAAATGGGCATCTCAGAGGGTGTATCGGCTCCCTTGATTCTTCGGAAACAATCAGGCAGAGTGTAATAGATAATGCGCGCAATGCCGCTTTTCACGACCCAAGATTTTCTTCTCTTAAAGTCAGAGAGCTTTCTGCCGTTGATATAGAAGTCAGCATACTGACATCTCCAAAGAGAGTGGAATATTCAGATGGAGATGATCTTCTGAAAAAGCTCAGACCTGATATTGACGGGGTTATCATTAAAAAAGGGCGGCAGATGGCAACTTTTCTGCCCCAGGTGTGGGAACAGCTCAGCACGCCAGAGGCGTTTCTTTCCCATTTATGCAGCAAAGCAGGACTGGATCAAAATGAGTGGGCCCGGGGCGAACTTGAGGTGCAGACATACCAGGTTCAATATTTTGAAGAGAGCAGATGAGACAAAACGGCTGCTGTATCTGA
>CAYZCC010000053.1:1979-2575 GCA_964476805.1 uncultured Desulfobacula sp. | reverse complement strand
GCCGTACCGCTTGTTATTACCAGGAAATTTTTATCTGGTGCTGATCCGGCAGTTATAAAAAAAACAGATTTCATAACCGCCTTTTAATCTAAATCAAAGGTTTATATACTGCGCTCTTCATGATTACATACCGCATGGCAAGATCTCCTGAAAAAACAGATGCCAGTCTTAAAAAGATAAGAAAGCCGTTTGTATCCCCCCCCCACATGATAAGGGTGAGAACCAGGGGAAGAACAATACCGAGTCCTGCCACACCCATCAGAGAGATTTTTTTAAGTTCTTCATTCATCAGGTTTTTAATGGATTCCTGCCCGATTTCACTGGCATGCCAGGTCCCCCATACATAAAGCAGCAGACACAGGAAATAGGCAAAAAAGAAAACCTCTGCCCACACTTCCATTCCAGAAGCAAACCCCTCTGCTGCGAAAAAGCCAGCCATAAACTGCAGAATCTGCTGCCCCACCCACACGCCTGAAATAACAGACAGCGGCAGAACCGTTGTTGAACTCCAGGCAGGCAGGCTTTAATAACATTCATGGTTACAAAACCATGGGAGATAATCAAAAGACACAAAATGCCCATGATCGTATTAAACA
>CAYZCC010000053.1:0-1969 GCA_964476805.1 uncultured Desulfobacula sp. | reverse complement strand
CAAAAAACCCAGGGCTGCAAATGCTGCAATGATCCAGATACCACGAGCCAATTCAGAGGTGTTCGGCTTCATGATCATTCTCCAGGCCCTCGTGGGTTGACCCAGGTAGAGTATATGGATAACACCGCCCAGAACAAGTGTGATCAGCCATCCCAGGACCAGCCCGGCTTTGGTTTCATAAAAGAGTGAGATAAAATAGAGCCCGGCTCCAATCTCAGAAAAAAAGAAAGCCAGCCAGAGAAATACCCCCTGGTTGTCAATCCACTGACGCTGCCGTGTTGGACTGATCATCCACTCATAGGGTTTCACTCCACTTCCATCCGGGGGAAACATGGTTTGTACAAGTTCATGAATTTTATGACCCATTTTATTCTCCTCCCTCATCCTTATAAATTTTTACAGCAACCGCTGTCTCCATATTTCCTGCCACCGGATCAAAATATTTAAGCTTGGATGGCAGCAGCTTGCAGAAATTGGCACCTTTGCCTTTGGCAATGGGCCGCCCGTCTGCCCACAGACCGCCCTGACCTGCAATACCGATCACCTTCGGGCTCTGGGCTTCCATGGTTTTAACAATGCCGTTTTCTTTTACACCGGCTTTGGTTTCAATCCAGATGATATCTCCATCTTTAAGCCCTCTCTGCTTTGCCATTGTCGTGTTCAACGTGATGGTAAAGGTATAGGGGCACATTTTTGAAACCTCATCAATATACGGATTCTGAAATGTGGTGTTATTGGTATGCAGAATATCCCTGTAGGAGAATGCGAGAAGATCATACTCTTCATCCAGGTCTTTATGGGATTCAGGCCAGAACCAGGATGGAAGTGCTGTATACTGATTCAGATCAAATTCAAGCCCTTTAACATCAAAGTTTGTCTCTTTAAAAATCTTTTCCATGGCGCGCCCGTCATGAATCAGATACTCCATGTAAACCGGGCATCTGGAATCAATATCCCATCGCCAGTAGACATCCTTGATGTCTTTATGCCAGGTAGCATATCCCTGCGCTTCAATTTTCCTTTGATCTTTGCCATAGATCCATTTCATGAATCGATCACCAATCTCTTTCCAGCTCAGAACTTCACCCGGTTTGATCTGCAGTTCCGGATCTTTTACCCCGTAGTAGTCATTGAGCTTGGCATTGAAGTTATCCAGCACACCCACCCGGTTGGCCACATCAATATATACATCCATGAAAAAGCGCGATTCACCGATGGGTTTGGCAACCGGCTGCTGCATATGGACATACCACTCTTCATGGGATGGAGATCCTGAAAAGAAAAACGCATCAATTTCTGAAGACCAGCAGTCTTTTTCCAGATAGGAGAGATCCGGCAGAATTAGATCGCCAATTGCCTGATCCGTCTCATTGACCCACAGATCGTTCTGGACAACAAAACACTCTTTGAAATTCCTGACGGCAACATCCCAATCTGAATTACTGATAATAAAATTGGCTGAAATACCAAAAATCATCTCTGGTTTGGATGTCATGCCAAATTTTTCATGTATGTAATCCATCTCATCCACATAGGGAATATGGGAAAGTGTACAGTGGGTCCAGACATCCACACACCCCATGTTGGTCGCCGGAAGGCCGGGGGAGTGGACCGGCCATGGATCATGGGAGTAGAATACAGAAGGCACGATCACGCCGTCGGTCCCCACGCTGCAGGTCTGTTCATATTCACCACCCGGATAGGCCCTTCTGATGGCTGGCCAACCCAGAGTTCCACCGGGGACATCTTCTGCACCCACCAGCTGGGACATCAGGTCAATGGCAGCCACCTGGTGAATACCGTTTGTATGGCCCTGGGCGCCCCTGAAAGTGACCGATGAAACCGGTCTATATGGAAAAGTATGGCCTTCAAGGCTGATGGTTGAACCAATCTGGGCATTATCCACCCAGCCCTTGGCAACTTCAAGAATTTTTGCTACCGGCACTGTGGAAACTTCTGATGCCCACTC
>CAYZCC010000052.1:9338-11631 GCA_964476805.1 uncultured Desulfobacula sp. | reverse complement strand
CCCTTTTTTTTTAAGGCCTGTACCGCCTCTATATTATCCTTTTTATTTTGCAGTTCAATCTCTTTTAAAGCCCTTGTCATGATCTGGGAAGTGATTTTTTTATCCGGCTCTGAAATTTTTGAAAACCGCTTTTTATCAATGGCAAGAACACCATGGAGATAGATCAGGGGGATATTGGTTACATATTTGATCCTTGTATGCCACTGGAGTACAACAGCGGCAACAGGAGAAGTCGCTACTGTATTAATCAGGCCGGATTGAAGAGCCGTTCTCACATCTGCAATGGGCAGGGTGATGGGAGTGACACCAAAGGCTCTAATTGAATCCTGGCTGATTTTATCATTATCCGGAATCCAGACTTTCTGCGCCCTTAAATCGTGTATTGTCTCAACAGGCTGCTGTGACATGATGTAGGCAAAGCCGCCGCCAACGAGACCGAACGTTTTAAAACCAGCCTTATCAAGCCCGTCAATGATATATTGATCCATGTACGCTCTGACATAATCCACCTCTTTTATACTGTTAAATTTCATGGGTTGAGTATAAAGCTGGTTTGCCGGGAAAAACCTTGAAAGACTTCCTCCGACAACTGCGCCGCCATGCAACTGGCCAATGCGTATTTTTCTTAGAACAGCCGTATCATTACCCATTACGCCGCCTGGATAGAATTTAAATTTTACACGGTTACGGGTTTCTTCTGCCACTTTGGCGGCACCCTGTCTCATTTTTTCCATCCACATGGAGCCTTCCGGTGATAAGGTGGCGATTTTCAGTCTGACAGCAAAGCTGTTGTGTGCAACAAAAACAATAACCAGGATAAGCAGTAATCGTTTCAATGTCTGAAAAAAAATGATCATATTTAAGATCCTTCGATAAAAAAATTTTTCATCGATTTAAAGAATGGCCTGATTGAAAATGTGTGTGTGGGTGAGTTTCTGTTCACACACTTAAAAATAATCATCTGCACTCTCCATTAACTCCCGGGCCTCTACCTGTGCCCATGTATTTAAAAAAGTGTAGCCTGGGACATAAGGGTCCGCAGCCAGGACCTCTTTTAAGAGCCTGTCATGGAGCTTTCTGTCAAACATGACTCTTGCATATTTTTTTGCAAAAATCACTTTTACCATAAGATTCCTTCCCTGGGAAATTTTGACTGCTTTATTGAAAAAAAGCTTTCCCTCTTCAGGTCTGCCGCCAAGAGCCGGCGGCAGCAAACTTGCCAATGTTCCAAGATAAAGATAAGCTGCCCCGTCTTTATAGGTTGGATCCAGTTCAACCACTTTTTGCATGATCAACTCAATATGTGCCATGTCAGCAATGGCATTAAAATTATTTTTATTGACCATTATCCAGCCTGCCCAGGCATTGCCCAGGGTAAAGAGAGCCGGAAGATTTCTGATTTTCATTTTTGAAATGATGGTCTCAAACTCTTTAAATGTTTTAGATTCAAGACCGCAGGCATCTTGTTTTTCAAGGCAGGCAGCGCTTCTTGCGTATATCAGGGCTTTGTTGGCCATTTTTTTTGACCTGGAGATATCTTTTACAAAGAGGTCCGCATAGGCCGTGTACAAATTTGCAGCCGTGCGCAGCAGATTTTTATTATCAGGATCTTTATGAATCAAACCGTCAATCATCAGAAGGTAAGCAGGAGCCCCTGTTTTAACCATCGAAAGATCATCACTTTCCAGAATACTTTCAGAAAGATGATCCATCATGTCTGATGTGGCTGATGACATGAAAAAAGAACATCCGGGTGAGAAAAATAAAGCGGTGATACAGGCAGCAGACAATAAAAATTGTTTAAAATCAGTGTTCATTGCGGCAGAGTAACTTATATGCACAGAAAAAGCAATAGATGTCTGCGCTTTAATCAGACGCTTCCTTAAAATCGTGTTTACATTAAAGAGTAGGGATCCACATCAACAATCAGTCTAATTCCTGATGCAGGTTTTGCCTGGGGATGAGCCGTCATTGACGTTATAAGAGAATGGATTGATGTTGAAGAAGTCCCTTTTATAAGAAGCTGCCACCTGAACTTCGAGGATATCTTTTGAATGGGTGCCTCAATGGGTCCTAAAATCTGGATCATACGATTTTGTTTTTTATCTTTTTCAAGAATTTCCTTGAGAACATTTGCCGCATCGTGTGCAAACCTCTTGACCTTTAAAGCCGTGTGACCGGAAATTTTTAACTGGACCATTCTTGAAAAAGGCGGATACATCAATGCTTTTCGAAAAGGGATTTCGCTTTGGAAAAACTTAAGAAAATCCTGCTTTTTTGCCGCCTGTATAAT
>CAYZCC010000052.1:8034-9274 GCA_964476805.1 uncultured Desulfobacula sp. | reverse complement strand
CCTGAAATCGGGAAGGCTCAAGGAGAGATCGGCACAAATCACTCCTACCAGGGTAATGGAAGGAAAATCATGACCCTTGGCAAGCATCTGGGTTCCCACAATGATATCCACATTCTTGTTTCTTATGCGCTTTAATATTTTAATGGCCGCACCTTTCCTTGAAGTTGAATCCTGATCCATCCGGGTCAGTCTGGCATCGGGAAACATTGCCTTCAGCATGGACTCTATTTTTTCAGTGCCAAACCCAAGCGGTTTTATTTTGGGTGATCTGCATTCCGGGCATCTGATATTGGCAGAGCGGCTGAACCCGCAAAGATGGCATTGAAATTCATTATGCCCCTTATGGAATGTCATGGTGATATCGCAATATCTGCAGGAGAGTGATTTTCCGCAGTCCGTGCAAACCGGAAAAGTTGCAAAACCGCGCCTGTTCAGAAAAATCAATGCCTGATTCCCTTTTTCAAGGCAGGCTCTGATCCCTCTGGCAAGCTCGGGAGTGATGATTCTGTCATATCCTCTCACATCCTTATATTTTTTTAAATCCACCAGCGTGATTTCCGGTAGCGAATGCCTGTTAATACGGGTTTTAAGTTTTAACTCCTCAAACCGTTTGAAAACAACATTCTGATAGGACTGGACAGAGGGAGTGGCAGATCCCAGGATTACAGGGCAGTCATTGAATTTCCCCCGTACAACGGCAAGATCCCTTGCATTATATCGCAGGCCGGTCTCCTGCTTGTAAGAGGTGTCATGCTCTTCGTCAACGACAATAATTCCTATATTATCAAAGGGTGAAAACACAGCAGACCTTGCGCCAATAACGATACTCACTTTTTTTAATGAGATCTTGCGCCACTGATCCAGCAGTTCTCCCCGGGTCAGTGAAGAGTGAATCACTGCAATTTTTTCACCAAACCTTGCTCTGAACCGTCTCTCTGTCTGGGTAATCAGGGAAATTTCAGGGACAAGGACAATTGCAGCTTTTCCTTTTCCAACAACATGCTGCACCAGCCGTAAATAGACTTCTGTCTTGCCTGAACCTGTAACGCCGGAGAGAAGATAGGATTTGAAACCTGAATTTAAACTGTCCTGCACTTTTTTAACTGCGGTCTGCTGCTCCAAGGTTAACCCGGGCGGCTTGTCAGGTTCCACAGGGTCTCCAAGAGGATCTGTGAAAACCTCTCTTTGGATGATTCTGATATATCCCGCCTTTTCCAGTGGTTTGATCAGTGTCGGAGCC
>CAYZCC010000052.1:3820-8024 GCA_964476805.1 uncultured Desulfobacula sp. | reverse complement strand
TCAGACTTTAGTCCGGTAAGTGAAATCTCCTTTCTCTTTTTGACAATCTCAAGAATCTGTTTTCGTTTTTTAGACATACGAATACGAACTG
This sequence comes from uncultured Desulfobacula sp., assembly GCA_964476805.1. Lineage (GTDB taxonomy): Bacteria > Desulfobacterota > Desulfobacteria > Desulfobacterales > Desulfobacteraceae > Desulfobacula. Next base: position 7,933 of record CAYZCC010000052.1, on the reverse strand, counting down.
GATGAACATTTTCAGAAAGAATAAATTTCTCTTTTTTTATTTTTGCGCCATCTTTTTTTAATACTGCAGAAACGGTAATGAGGTCTTTTTTTTCCATCCTGCGAATCAGGGCATTGATGGTTTTGTTTGGGCTCTTTTGTTTTAACTGTTTCAAGGTGCAGGACGGCCTGTTTAAAATAAATTCAACCACCTGCTCTTCTCCTGGAGTCAGTTTTCTGCTGTTGAAATAATCCTGCCCTGATTTTGTTACAAAAACATGGGAAACATCGTGATGGTCAAACCCGGATGGAAGCGCCGTTTTGATCACATCGCCAAGAGGATGTATATAGTAATCTGAAATCCATTTGAAAAAGGATATTTCAGATTCAGGAAACAGGGGGTGATCATCCAGAAGATCAATGATTTTTTTTGCCTTGAATCCCTTACACTCTTTCTGCCCTGCAAGAATATATCCTGTCACCCGCCTTCTGCCAAAAGGTACCAGGACTCTCATTCCCGGAAAGCAGCAGTCTTTCAGGTGTTCCGGAATTTCATATGTATATGATTTCATTACAGGCAGGGTCACCGCAATGCGAATGTAAGGTGTTTGAATCATACACTCTGGCGGGCCGGAAAATATTTTATATTTTCAGGCATCGTTGGTTTGGTTTGTGTTTATATGAACTTCAGTGGGGTAGGCAAATTCAAGGTTGTTGTTTCCCACTATTTCATGGATGTTATAAAGCAGCTCCTCTTTTATTTTAAGCCATTCTGCCCAGTTTGTTGTTTTTGAAAAGCAGTAGATAAGAATGTCCATTGAGTAATCATTATACCTGTCAAAATAAACCATCTGTGTGTCCATTATACCCTCGGCATCATTTTTTGATACAAATTTTGCCTGCCGTTTTTTGCGGGGAGTGCCAATTTCTGACGTTCCAGGATTTGCAATATCTGGATGTTCTGCAAGCATATCCCGGATATCTTTAACCGCATTTTTCACATCCTGTATGCCGCTGTCATATGTCACACCAATCGTCATTTTAATCCGCCTTCCAACTTCTCTTTTGCTCCAGTTCATCACATGAGAATTGGAAATGGTTGAGTTGGGTACAGTCACAAGAGCATTGGCAAATGTCCTCACAGTGGTGCTTCTCACACCGACTTCAACCACTGTTCCTTCAACATCCTGAATCTTTATATAGTCTCCCTGACTGAAAATATCATCCATGAAAATTGTAATGCCGCCGAACAGGTTTGATAAACTATCTTTTGCTGCAAGCGCAAGGGCAAGACCACCAATACCAAGAGTTGAAAGAATCGCTGTCATTTGAACTCCAAAATGGTTTAACACCATGGAAAGCCCTATGACAAATACTATAAATTTGAAAAGCTTGATCAAGGTATTAATAATTTCATCTTTTAGCTGCTTGTTCTCATACGTCTGTGCCTGTACTATTGCAACTGAATCAATAAGCTTAAAGACAAAATAGATACACAGCACCGCATAAATAGAAAAGGTCGCTACCGTAAAGTATCTTATACCGGATGTTGTATAAAACACGATTGAAAGCGCGATATCAATGCCGACAAAGAGAACTATTAATTTTAACGGCCGTTTTAGTGCTGTATAAAAAATTTCCACTTTATGGGGAATATCTGTTTTTTTTGCAATGGCTGCTGCAATGATGTCACACACCCTTGAAAAAAGGGGATATAAAAGTGAAATCAGTATCAGTATTGTGATGCCCAGAGCAAGGCGGCCGGTATCCAGCCCCATGGGCAGAACGATCTGGTTGATTTTTTGAACGGGTTTAAAACTGTTTATTGTGTCAATGACTCTGTCAAATTGTATAGAGTAGAACCCTCTTTCTTTTATTATGCTTGCAGCGTGCGCCATGGTGAAGTGGAGAATGTCTGAATACGTTGCGAAAAGCACCTTGAATTCGAAATTTTTTTCTTTCAACTCGGCCGCTATTTTATTTGAGCGGTGATATTCCACATCCGCAATTGTTAAATTTTCAAGGTATGTCCGTTCGGCCTTTGTTCTTTCAATGATTTTATTTTTCCCATCCCGGGTATTGTACACCTTGTTCACCAGTGAAAGAAAGTCTGCAACGCGTATTCTTATCTGCTTTGTATAGATTTCGAGCTGGTCACGCTGAACAGCCTGAGTATTATTGAGTGATCTGTTTGTTGAAATCCTGGCTTTCAGAAACCTTAATCTATCTGAAAACTGCGTGGATTTGAGAGGGACTTCAGAACCTGATTCTATGCATTGAAACAAATTTTTTATCCATGTCTCTTTTTCATTGATCATTTTGTTTATGGCTGCTTCATCAAAATTTTTTAACTGGGCACTGTTTAAATCTTCGATTTTGGTTAAAGATACTTCTATACATTGGGAATCTGTTTTTGCAACAGCGCCTGCAGGCAGCATGGATATGAATAAAAATATCATCATGAATGATTTTTTTTTTGCAGTAAAAATCATGAAGTGTGCTCCTTCTGTTATTTAAATGAAAGATATCATAACATGTTTAAAGCCAAGATCAAAAGATCAAAGTGTGAATGTTAAAAAAAACATTTGACAAGACAGATGCTTTGAATATAGTATCCTGAATGATAGACTGAGCGCTCGATCAGTTTTTATTGACCGGACCGTACGATGGGTATTAAGGACTATTATTTATTATTCCTATACGATGCTTAAGGACTATTATTTATTATTACTATACAGATGCTTAAGGACTATTATTATTACTAAGAATACAGGCCGTAGACAACCCTTTGAACAATTATATATAAAGGAGGATTGAAGTGGATTTTGATCTTACCAAAGAGCAGGAGATGATCCGAAAGGAAGTCAGAAAGTTTGCCCAAAAGGAGATCGCACCTGTTGCAGGTGAACTTGATGAAAAAGAGGAGTTTTCAGAAAAGCTGACCCGGAAAATGGGTGAAATCGGTCTTTTCGGCATGTTTGTTTCAGAAGAGTATGAAGGTCAGGAGATGGACTATATTTCATACATTATCGGCGTTGAGGAGATCGCAAGAGTTGACGGCTCCCAGGCAGCCACGATTGCTGCAGGCAACTCCCTGGGCATTGGGCCTATCTACTATTTTGGGACGCAAGAACAGAAGAAAAAATATCTGCCCAGACTTTGTGCTGGAGAGGGTTTGTGGGGATTTGGTCTCACAGAACCCACAGCCGGCTCCGATGCCGGAGGAAGTGCGACAACAGCCGTACTTGATGGGGATGAGTGGGTCATTAACGGTTCAAAGATATTTATTACCAATGCTGCCTGCGATTTGAGCATGGGAGTGACTGTACAGGCGGTTACCGGCACAAGGGACAATGGAAAACCAGAGTATTCATGTATTCTTGTGGAAACAGGAACCAAAGGGTTTAAAGCGGTGCCAATGCATAAAAAAATGATGTGGAGAGCTTCCAATACGGCAGAGTTATATTTTGATGATGTCAGAGTGCCAAAGAAAAATATTCTTGGGAAAAAGGGTGACGGGTTCCATCAGATGCTGGCAACTCTGGACGGTGGAAGGCTTTCCATCGGAGCCATGGGGCTTGGCGGCGCCCAGGGAGCCTATGATATTGCATTGAAATATGCAAAAGAGAGAGAGCAGTTCAACCAGCCCATTTCTAAATTCCAGGCGGTTGCATTTAAACTTGCAGACTGCGCAATGGAAATAGAGTGTGCAAGGAATCTTCTCTATAAAGCCTGCTGGCTGAAAAGCAATAAAAGACCCTTTGAAAAAGAGGCGGCCATGGGCAAGCTCTACTGCTCTGAAGTGATGTCAAGGGTTGCGGATCATGCTGTCCAGATCCATGGTGGATATGGTCTTATGAAAGAGTATGATGTAGAGAGATTTTACAGGGATCAGAAACTTCTTGAAATTGGTGAAGGCACTTCAGAAGTCCAGCGTCTCGTAATTTCGCGGTATATTGGATGTTAGCAGGAGACTGGAAACAGGAGACTGGAAACAGGAGACTGGAAACAAGAGATAAGAAACAGGAGATAAGAAACAAGAGATAAAATAGAAGAGATAAAATAGAAGAGATAAAATAGAAGAGGTGTTTACAGGAAACTGGAGAATAATATGAGTGCCGACAATATAAGTATA
>CAYZCC010000052.1:0-3720 GCA_964476805.1 uncultured Desulfobacula sp. | reverse complement strand
AAGAGGTGTTTACAGGAAACTGGAGAATAATATGAGTGCCGACAATATAAGTATAAGTGATAAAGGATCCCTGCTGCTTGTGGAGCAGAAAAATCAGACTGTGATTTTGACCCTGAACAGACCCAAAGTGATGAACTGCCTTAATTTTGATCTTCTATATGCCATTCGGGATAAAATTGATGAGATCCAATACAGAACTGATATCCGCTGTGTTATCATTACAGGGGCAGGGGAAAAATCATTCTGCGCCGGTGCTGATTTAAAAGAGAGGGCCGGGTTGACCCCGGATGAGGTTAAGAAATTTATTATGACCATAAGAAACCTTTTAACTGCCATTCAAAACCTTCCCATCCCTGTTATTTCGGCAGTCAATGGGATTGCCCTTGGCGGCGGTACAGAAGTGGCGCTTGCTTCTGATATCCGTATTGCTTCTGAAAATGCAACCATGGGGCTGACCGAAGCAAGGCTGGCCATTATCCCTGGAGGCGGCGGAACTCAGCGGCTGCCCAGAATTGTGGGCGTTGCAAAAGCCAAGGAGCTGATCTTTACAGGCCGCCGTGTTGATGCGAAAGAGGCCCTTGAGATAGGTCTTGTCAATAAAGTTGCTGCCCCGAAAGATGTTCTGGAAACGTGTATGCATATGGCAGATATGATCGCCCAGACCGGCCCCATTGCCGTTGAGATGGCAAAATATGCCATCGATAAAGGGATTGAAACCGATCTTGGAACAGGTCTTGCCATAGAATCAAATGCCTACAGAGTGACCCTGCCCACTGAAGACAGAATCGAGGGCCTGACGGCTTTCAGAGAAAAGAGAAAACCAGTTTATAAAGGGAGATAAATAATGATGAACGAAAACAGAACATTCTGGGAAGCTGAAGAGGAAAAACTTGAAGAACGCCGGCAGACTGCCATAAATTCAGGGGGTCAAAAAGCCATTGACCGGCTTGCCAAAAGAGGCAAACGCCCGGTAAGGGATCTGATAGCAGATCTTGTTGATCGTGGCACCCCGTTTTTTGAACTTTCAGTACTTGCCGGGTTTGGCATGGGCTATCCCGGTGTTGATGATGTCCATTGTGCAGGGATCGTCACTGGAATAGGGAAAATCCAGGACAACTGGACCATGATCATGGGAAGTGACAGCAGGGTCAAGGCGGGCACCTATTTTCCCATTACACTTAAAAAACATATGAGAGCCCAGGCCATTGCTGAAAAATGCGGTCTTGACTGCGTCTATATTGCTGATTCAGGAGGCGTTTTCCTGCCCATGCAGGCAGATGTGTTCCCGGATGATCAGCATTTTGGTGCCATATTTTATAACATGGCAAGAATGTCTGCAATGGGTCTTCGCCAGGTGACTCTGAGTACAGGCGGCAATACAGCAGGCGGTGCCTATATTGTATTTATGGCGTGTGAATCCATTATGATTGACAAACACTCTTTCTCATTCCTTGGCGGGCCGCCCCTTGTCAAGATGGCAACCGGTGAAAAGGTCTGTGCAGAAGATCTTGGAGGCGCAAAGGTTCACACCCAGATTTCAGGCGGTGCTGACCACCTCTGTTCTGACCAGGCAGATGCCGTCAAAAAAGTGAGAGCGCTTCTCTCTTTAACAAAACCCCAGAATATCAATCTTCATACCTTTGAATCAAAAGAGCCGGAAGTCTCCTTAGACTCTATATATGATGTACTGCCAGCCTCTCCCCACAGGGGAATTGACGGCAGGAAAATTATTGGCGCCATTGCTGATGAATCCCAGTTTTTAGAGAACAAAAAAGAGTATGCACCCGGCAGGGGTACAAATATCCTGACCGGCAAAATCAGAATCAAAGGGCTTCCCGTGGGAATCATCTGTTCCAATGCATCCGGAATTATTTTTCATGAAGCTGCCAGAAAAGCGGCGGAGTGGGTTGTCAGGTGTTCCTATGAAAAAATTCCCCTGCTTTTTGTGCAGAGTTCGCCAGGATATATGATAGGCTCTGATTCAGAACATGCAGGAATCGGCAAATATGGGGCAGACATGGTGCGTGCCGTATCCTGTGCCCAGGTGCCGAGAATTCAGCTTGTTATCGGCCCTGATAACGGCGCTGCAAATTATGGAATGTGCGGAAGGGCTTATAAACCCCACTTTTTGTTTTCCACAATGAGAGCAAGAACCGGTGTTATGAGCGGGCAGAGTGCAGGCGGCGTGCTTTTAAGCATTGAACAGGCCAAGCGCAAAGCAGCAGGGAATCCCATGGCCCCGGAAGAGGTTGAAGCGTTCCAGCAGAAAATGATTGCTAAATATGATGGTGAAGCCCATCCATTTTTCTGTGCATCAAGACTTTTAAATGACAGAGTTTTAAAATTCAGTGAGATAAGAGAGTGGCTTGCCATGGCTTTTGAAGTGAGTCTTTTAAAACCCATTGAAGATCCGGCATTTGGAAATTTTAGATTTTAACTACAGCGTTTGACCGCAGGATACTGCAAAACCGCTGCACATTAAGCGAATGTATCCCTATTTACCAAAAATGAAACAATAAGAAAAAAAGATGAAACCATAAGAAAAAAATAAGAGGAGAAAACAAAATGACAGAATATGATTACTGGAAAATATTTCCAAGAATGCCCAAAAAAGTGACCATTGGTGATATAACCGTAAGAGACGGTTTTCAGCACCTTGAAAAATTTATTTCCACAGAAGCCAAAAAAACCTACCTTGAAGAGCTGATTCTTGCAGGATGCAGAAATATCGAAGTCACCAACCTTGGCAATCCCAATGCCATGCCCCAGTTCAGTGATGCAGAAGAACTTCTGGCACACCTTAGAAGTGATAAGTTTGTCAGCCGTGCTGGCAGGAAGGGAGTTAACATGGATGATGTTGTTCTGACAGCAATTACCATCCGGGAACGTGCAGTTGACCGCGCCATTGAACTTAAAAAAAGAGGTGTTGGGCCGGACAGAGTTCTGATGATGGTTTCAACAGAGGAGCAGCATCACTTTGCAAATTCAGGGACAACACTTCCCAACTACTGGGCAGAAGCGGAACGATGTATTAAAAAGTGTTCCGATGCCGGCATAAAGATGTGCGGTACGGTCAGTACCATCTGGGGAAGCCCCATAGGAGGGGCCACAGAGTTAAAAGATGCCGTTGAATTTACAAAACACTGGCTGGATATCGGCGCAGGTGATATTGAGCATGCGGACCATGACGGCTCTGCCTCTGCAGCAGATGTGTACAGATATTTTTCCATGATACTGGATGAAATCCCGGATACCACTCTTCATATTGCCCATTTCCATGAGACAAAAAGGGTCGCATCTGCTTCAGTTCTTGCAGCACTCCAGGCTGGTATCACCCATTATGAAGCCACCCTTGGCGGTCTTGGCGGACAGCCTGCCAACTTTCTTGATGATAGACCCATCAAGGGGACAGGCGACTACTACTATGATGATGAAAGATTTGTAGGTCTTGTCTGCCTTGAAGATACCCTTGTACAAATTGACGAAATGGGTATAGAACATGGTTATGATGTTGACCGGATTTTGTGGCTTGGCAGGCAGATGGAAAAAACTGTCGGCACCCGGTTGAGAAGTGAAGCTGCCATAAACGGAAGGACACGTAAAGAGGGCCATCTGGAGTATGCAAGACCCGGTCTTGCAAAACTCAAGGAGAAAATGGGTGAAACCCCGGATCAAAATTTTCCCAAATAACCAGCGCAGTCGATAAGGAGATGGCGCAGT
>CAYZCC010000051.1:0-11819 GCA_964476805.1 uncultured Desulfobacula sp. | reverse complement strand
CAATTTTGTCTCTCAAATAGATATCAAAATATGGTATAAACTGCGTAGAAGTCATAATATAAAGACTTCCACTTTTTTTTAGTTTTTTTAATAATAAATCAATCCACTGATAACACCAGGACAAATAATCTTCATCGCTTGTCCACTTATCTTTTCGGCCATTAAAATTTTTTCCAATATTATACGGAGGGTCAACAAAAATTAAATCAACACTGTTGTCTTTAATTTTATTTTGAAGAACTTCAATTGCATTTCCCTGATATATTTTGTGGTCTATATTTCCAAATTCGTTCATTAAATTATCCTTTTGTTTTTTGCTTGTTTATCATATTCTCTCTACTTATATTAAAAGGCATAACAATAAGTTAACACTCTAAAGACGGCCATCGATCATGTAAATTCCGATATGAGGTCCCTTCAGATAACCCGATGGAGTGACGCTATCTGTATCCCATATTTTTTGATGCGCTTCCAGACAGTGACACGGCTTACTTCAAGAATTTTTGCAGCTTTTGTCTGGTTTCCATCCGATTGTTGAAGCGCATCAATTAGTTTCTCTTTTTCAGTTAATCCACGTGTGACCGCATGATGCAATGCATCATACTGTGCAGGATCAGTGTCCATGGGTGTGCATCTTGTTATTTTATCCGGCAGATGTTCAATCCCTATACTTTTTCCCCGTGCGAGAACAAAGGCATATTCAACAATATTTCTCAACTCCCTGATATTACCAGGCCAGGAATATGATACCATTAACCGCATGGCTTCAGGGGTAAATCCTAAAATATTTTTCCCTGTTTTTTTTGCGCCAATGTTTATAAAATGTTGAATTATCAGAGTAATATCATCTTTTCGATCCTTCAGAGGTGGACATGTTAAAGGAAAAACATTTATCCGGAAAAAAAAATCTTCCCTAAACAGGTTCTCCTCTATTAACTTATCTAAATCCTGATTTGTTGCCGTTACAATTCTGACATCAATGGGTATGGATTTATTGGATCCCACCCGCTGAACCAGTCTCTCTTCTAAAACCCTTAAAAGTTTGATCTGAACAGAGAGAGGGATATCCCCTATTTCATCAAGAAAGATCGTTCCCTTATGCGCTGCTTCAAACCTTCCGATTCGATCACTTTCCGCTCCGGTATAAGCACCCTTGACATGGCCGAACAGTTCACTCTCAAGGATATTTTCGCTTAAAGCAGCACAGTTGACTTTAACAAAGGGTTTAGATGATCTGTTTCCAGTTTCATGAAGTGCTTTTGCAACCATCTCCTTACCTGTACCGCTCCCCCCAAGAATCATGACCGGCGTATCAAGCGAGGCGACACTCTCAATGTGTTCATAAAGGTTCTGCATGACAGGAGTTCTTCCAATAATACCATGGAATCCGTCATCGATATGATACATCCTCTTTATTGATGCCAGTTCATTTTTATAACTAATATTTTCAGATACATCTTTTAACGTTTCAACAGCACCGATGATTTCATCTTTTTCATCATAAAGCACTGTTGCACGTTTAACTATGGGTATGGTTCTGCGATTCTTATTTGTAATGATACATTTTTTTTCAACAATAAATCCGTGTGAAAAAAGCGAACACCAATTTTTACCCTGGCCTTTTCCAATAATTTCGCAGCCATTACAGTCTAGAATCCTGCAGGACTGGCCTTTTAACTCATCTTCTTTGTAACCTGTTATCAATTGAGCTGTCTGATTGGCCGCAACAAAATTGCCGGAGTGATCAACAATAATAATACCATCCTGAACTGATTCAATTATAGGCCGCCACTGTTTTCCTAAATCCATTGGATTCCCATAAAAAGTTAACACTGTTAATTTGGGACATTAACATATAATTAACTATTTTTCGACAAAAACTTTTTTTTTTGGGGATTCAAAATATCTTCCATAGGAGAATATAGCGACTATTCAACATTTTATCTATTTCTATAAAAATATTAAAAGATTGGCACACTCATTGCTGTGCTATATTTCTGACTCTATAGATATTTTATTTGATATAGTAAAATTTACTTTTTTTTTTTAGAAAAAAAGAGTATCATAACCTGATTCATTTTGATTTCTTAATAATAACGCAAACTCAAAAATGTAAACCATTAATCAAAACAAAGGAGAGCAGATGAAAACAAACAGAGTAAAATTTCTACTTCTGGCCTTGATAGCAGGGTTTGTGATTCTGAATGGATGTACGGCAACTAAAACTGCCCAGGTTCACCAGGAAGAACCTTCATGGATATTCCATGATATAGTGGATGCTGAATTTGTAAAAACAAATATAAGTGTTCCAATGCCCAAGGATATAATGCTTATCGATTCCAGACCTTACAAAGCCAAATATGCAGCAGGTCATATTCCAGGGGCTGTAAGCATGCCATTTTCAAAGTTTGACAAAAACCTGGATCTTCTACCGGAAGAAAAGAGTACACTTCTGATCTTTTACTGCCAGGGAATGACGTGAAAGCTGAGCCATAAAGCTGCCTGGAAGGCAGAAAAACTCGGTTATACAAATGTAAAAGTTTATGGCAAAGGGTATCCTGACTGGATCAAACAAAAAGGAAATTACGGTTCTGTAAGTGTTGAGCAGGTTGCAAAACAGATTGCTGACAACAAGACTGTACTTGTTGATGCAAGACCAAACAAAGCCAAATTTACCAAAGGTCACATTCCCACAGCCATTAACATCCCCTTTACACAATTTGAAAAATTAAGCGGAAAACTGCCAAGGGATCTTAATACACCACTTATTTTCTACTGCGAAGGGATGACGTGAAAGCTGAGTCATAAAGCGGCCCGTGAGGCACTTAAACTGGGTTATGCAAATGTAACAATTTTCGCCAATGGATACCCCGCATGGAAAAAAGCATACGGCGGAGGCAAAAAGGCTGTACAGATAGTCACCGGTGAAGTTGAAGGCTCAATTGATCTGGAAAAATTTCAGGATATCGTTAAAAACGACCCTGAATCCATTATGCTCATCGATGTAAGAGATCCTGATGAATTTGCAGCAGGCTCATTAAAAACCGCTGTTAATATACCGGTTGCCGAGCTTGAAGAGAAAATCAAAGACTTTCCAGAAGACAAGCCAATTGTCTATTTTTGTACCACTGGCGCAAGAAGCGGTGAAGCCTTTTACATGACAATGGATGTCAGGGAATCTTTGAAAAATGTCTTCTACGTAGAAGCTGAAATGGAGTTTCAGGGAGACGGGAAATATACAATTAAAAAACCAAAATAGATAATTTTACCAGGAATTCAAAATTCTGTGGACAGATATGAATCATAACTACCCACAGTATCGCATAAAATAATTTATGAAATGAAGGAATTAAACATGTTGAAAAAGAGTATTATAACTTTCCTTGTAATGATGTTTACACTTGTATTTGTATCCATTCTTTTTGCCTCTGCGACTGCAGACGGCCCTGGCGGAAACGACAGAAAAGGTAAATATACATACAGAAAAGTATGCAACGCCTGTTTTAAAGCAGGCGACGTGGATACGGCCACCCCAAAACTAAGCCCTGCCGACCACACAAGGGCAGAGTGGAAAACAATTTTTGAAAACAAAAGCTTTAAAGAATTCGGCTGTGAATCTTACTGGGAAGCTCTCTCTGATAAAGATATCCTTGATATCTATTCTTATTTCTGGGGCCATGCATCTGATTCACCCACTCCTGCAACATGTCAATAAACGATGATATATAAGATAAAAAAGGAGTTTTATAATCCCATTTTCTATTCAAAAGAAGTAAAAAACAATACATATGGAGGTATTATGAAGAAAAAAAGGTATTTTTTAAACGGCTGCATCACCATAAAATATAGTACTCTATTTTTTATAGTTGCAGCACTTCTCTGCTCTTTTCAACCTGTTTTTGCAGCGGCACCGGAGAATGAAAATATCGCTCCGGGAGTTACACTTGCAAAACAGGCTGTAAAAGATGCTAAACGGTGGACGACCACAGACCACTCCCAACATGAAGCGTTAAAACAAAATTTTACAACCGGTGAAGAGATCACCAAAGCGTGTCTTTCATGCCACACAAGCGCTGATAAACAGATCCATGAAACCATTCACTGGACATGGCGTGCCACTGGAGAAGGAAAAGATATAACCTATGGAAAAGCTGGAGATTCTTTGAATTCCTTTTGTCTTTCAGGCAATGGCATGAAAGACAAGGGCTGCCTTAAATGCCATATTGGATGGAATAAAAAAGGTGTAGACGGCCAGATAAACTGCCTGAGCTGCCATAACAATTCAGGGTTTAATTTTCTTTCAGCGTTCAGTGATATCAAAGCATTTCTTAAAGACGGCGATCCTGAAACCAATCAAATCGTTCCAACGATCCAGAATAAGATAAAAGAAGCGGTCACCCGTGTTGCATTCCCCAGCAGGGCAAATTGCGGAAGTTGCCATTTTAACGGCGGTGGCGGTGATGGTGTCAAGCATGGAGACCTTGACTCATCAATTATCAATCCAAACAAGAATCTTGATGTGCATATGGGAACAGATGGTCAAAATTTTTCATGTACCCGATGCCATACCACTGTTGAGCACCGTATTGCCGGCAGAATCTATACAAACCCTGCTGTTTCAAAACGGAAAAGCCTGATTGATGATGATATGGCACCGAAAATTACCTGTGTCTCATGCCACAGTGATACGCCCCACAAAAATCATACAAAAATGAATGACCATACCGATGTGGTCGCCTGCCAGGCATGCCATATCCCCACCTATGCAAGGGAGCTTCCGACGCAAATGATCTGGGACTGGTCAACAGCCGGGAAATTAAAGAACGGCAAACCCTATAATGAAAATGGCCCCTTTGGAAGGCCGATTTACAAATCCATTAAAGGCAGCTTTACATGGGATAAAAATGTCAGGCCTGAATATCATTGGTTTAATGGTTCTTTAACAGGTACGACTGTAAAAGATACCATTGATCCAGGTGAGGTTGTAAAAGTCAGCTGCCCTGTTGGAGCAGAATCTGATCTTCCATCTCTTATATTTCCCTTTAAGATTCACAGGGGAATTCAGCCCTATGATAAAATTAATAAAACCCTGGCTGCACCTATGCTTTCAGGAAAAAAGGGATACTGGAAAACCTTTGATATGAATGATGCCATTAAAAATGGTCATCAAGCCCTTGGCATCCCTTATTCAGGTGAATTTGATTACGTAAAGACTACCTATGCATATCCAATCACCCATATGGTTGCCCCAAAAGAGAGTGTCGTAGATTGTATTGAATGCCATACCAGTAAAGATGGACGACTGGCAGATATCAGCGGCGTATTTATCCCTGGAAGAGATACCAACACACTGTTGACTTCCATTGGATTAATAGTGATATTTGGAACGCTCGGCATCATAATTCTCCATGCCATTGGAAGAATTATGGCGGGTAAAAACGGTAAAAAGGAGGCTTAATAAATGACGACTAAAACTAAAATGGTTAAAACATATTTGTTTACAAGATATGAAAGATTCTGGCACTGGTTCCAGATGGTGCTGATTTTTATTCTCCTGCTCACCGGGTCTGAGGTAAACGGTTTTCATTCCCTGTTTGGTTTTAAAACTGCAGTGAATATCCATAATTTTGCCGGATTGACATGGCTCATCGCATTTCTTGTTTTTATTTTCTGGCTCTTTACAACCGGAGAGTGGAAGCAGTACATACCGACTGCCAAGCAGCTTTTTGAAGTCGCTTCCTTTTATGCTTATGGAATTTTCAAAGGAGAAGCCCACCCTTACCGTAAAAGAAAAGATGCCAAGCACAATCCGCTTCAAAGATTAAGCTATCTTGGCTTGGCTTCCATTATGCTTCCGGTGCAGATGGTTGCAGGCTTTCTGTACTGGAGTTATAACTCCTGGGAAGCCTGGGGACTCACCTTTTTAAATCTGCAGGTGGTGGCATTTATCCATGTTTTAATGGGGTTTACCATACTTCTGTTTGTTCTCATCCATGTATATATGACAACAACGGGTCATACCCCGTTTGCGCATATTCAGACAATGATCACAGGCTGGGAGGATCTTGAACAAGATGAAGCAGAAGAATTGAAAAAATAGATTTTAATTTTAAATTCCGGCATTTTTTTTGGTAAATTAGAAAGGATGCCGGATTTTTTTTTGGATGGGGATATTATGTTTAAAGACAAAACAATCCAGCATTTGATTGAAAAAGATTGGTGTAAAGGGTGCGGCATCTGTGTTAATTTCTGCCCCAAAAAAGTTCTTGAACTTGACAGCACTGGCAAGGTGGCGGCTGCAAGGCCGGAAGACTGCATTGCATGCAAGCTGTGCGAACTTCGATGCCCTGATCTGGCAATACAAATCATAAAAGAGCAGGAAAAAGAAAATGAAAAATAATAATATAAGATTTATTCAGGGAAACGAAGCGTGTGTTGAAGGTGCTATTTATGCCGGGATAGATTTTTTTGCCGGATATCCCATCACTCCTTCCACTGAAATTTTAGAACACCTTGCAGAGCGTCTCCCCAGAAAAGGCGGAAAATTCATCCAGATGGAGGATGAGATCGCATCAATGGGCGCAATCATCGGTGCATCCCTTACCGGTAAAAAAGTGATGACTGCAACATCAGGTCCTGGATTCTCCCTGAAGCAGGAAGCCTTGGGATATGCATGTATGGCAGAAATTCCCTGTGTCATTGTCAATGTCCAGCGAGGAGGGCCTTCAACCGGCAATCCCACACATGTAAGCCAGGGAGATGTAAATCAGTCAAGATGGGGAACCCATGGCGACCATTCAATTGTTGTCCTGACTGCCTCCAACCACCAGGATGTATTCAAAATGACGGTAGATGCGTTTAACATAGCAGAAACATATCGAACCCCTGTTGTGCTTCTGCTGGATGAAGTGGTTGGCCATATGCGCGAAAAACTGATAATCCCGGAAACGGGTGAACTCCCTGTAGTCCAACGTCTCAGGACTTCTGTAAAAGGCGGAGTGGATTATCACCCCTATCTTCCAAGAGAAGATGGCCGACTTCCCATGTCTGATTTTGGCGGAGAGCACAGATACAATGTGACAGGTCTTTTCCACGACATGTGGGGCTTTCCCAACAACAACCCAAATGTTGTGGGAAAACTCATGAGACACCTGGTGGATAAAATTGAGAATAATGTAAATAATATCAGTATGTATAAGGAGTTCTGGCTTAATGATGCAGAATACATCCTGATTTCATATGGATCATCTGCAAGATCTGCCATTCACCTTGCAAAAGACAGAAGAGCCCGTGGTGTGAAGATAGGAGTTCTTGAACTGCAGACCCTCTGGCCGTTTCCAGCGGCGATGATAGGAGAAAAGTGTGCAGGCGCCAAGGCAGTTATTGTGGTTGAAATGAATATGGGTCAGGTTGTCACACAGGTAAAAAATGCAGTGAACAATCCCGATAATGTATTTCTTTCCAACAAGATTACAGGAGAGTTGATCTCACCCGACGATATCAAATCCGTTTTAAGAATGATTCAAGGGAAAGGGGTATAACATGACAAAACAAAATTATAATTTTAAAGAGTATATCCGGCAGCGATTTTTCCCTCACATCTGGTGTACTGGCTGCGGACATGGTATTGTCCTTGGATCTTTGCTCAGGGCTGTTCATGAACTGGGCCTCAGTAAGAATGAAATCGTAATGACCTCTGGCATTGGATGTTCATCAAGAATTTCCGGTTATGTTGATTTTCACTCTCTTCATACCATACACGGAAGAGCACTCTCCTTTGCCACCGGAGTTAAGCTTTCCAAACCTGAGTTAAAAGCCATTGTCCCAATGGGTGACGGCGATGCCCTTGCCATTGGCGGCAATCATTTCATACATGCGGCAAGGCGTAACATTGATATCACTGCTATTGTAATGAACAACAGGATTTATGGAATGACCGGCGGGCAGTTTTCTCCCCTGTCAGGCTGTGACAAAAAAGCCACAACAGCACCCTATTCAACCATTGACAGGGAGTTTGATGTGATTGACCTTGCAAAAAGCGCAGGCGCTACATTTGTTGCAAGATCGACAGTTTTTCATGCCAAAGAATGCAAAGATATCATTAAACAGGGAATCAATCATAAAGGTTTTTCCGTTGTAGAAATCCTGACACAATGCCCGACCTATTACGGGAGAAAAAACAAGGAAGGCGATGCTGTCCAGATGATGGAAAGTTATAGAACCCATACAGTCAGAATCGGATCCAAAAAGCTGGAACAAAATCCTGATTTGATCCAGAGAGGCGTCTTTGTTGAAAACAAGGATATCCCTGAATATTGCGAAGCATATGATAAAATTATCGAGGCAGCAATGAAAGGAAAAGCATAACGGAGCGTTCAAGAATAGTTTTTTCAGGTTCAGGAGGCCAGGGTGTTATTACAGCTGCCATAATCCTTGCCAAAGCGGCAGTTCTCTTTGAAAATAAAAATGCAATACAGTCACAAAGCTATGGTGCTGCGGCAAGGGGAGGCGCCACAAGAACTGATATTGTTATTGCAGATTCTCAAATTAATTTCCCAAAAGTCATCCAGCCCAATATTCTGGTAAGCCTGACCCAGGAAAGCTATAATAAATTTTCTCCCATCATTCGTCCCGGTGGCATGCTTCTTGTGGACTCCAGATATGTCACCATCGGGAAAAAAGTAGATGCCATACATCGAGTTCTTCCCATGTTTGACACTGTAATAAAAGAGATAGGCAAACCCATTGTATTCAATATATGCATGCTTGGCGCCCTGATCGGCATTACCAAACTCATAAAACCTGAATCCATTTTAAAAGTTCTTGAGACCACCATACCCAGCGGTTTTATGGAGATGAACAGGAAAGCGCTGGATATGGGTCTGAAAATGGGAGAAGCGTCAGAATTATAAAATCTGTCTAATCAGCTTCTGACTGTGCAGCAGCAGGAGCTGCCGCAGGAAAAATATCTTCAAGGTTAAGACCCTTGATTTTTTTAAGGCAGTCTTCCAGAGCCTGCTGTTCATTTTCACCTGCTCCCTGATGTTCAGGCCTTGCCACAATATTAATAAGGTTTGGGACAGCTATAAATTCTCCTGCCAGGCTGCCCTGGAGCTTCTGATGCAGATCAATATAAATCATTCTGCCGTTTCTTATAAGATTATATTTTGAAACCTTTGTTAAAATATCTTTTTGATGAAGTTCCATTGTGTTCTCCTGCTTAGATTTTTTCGTCAAATTAAATTTTATTTGACTGGTTTCAGTTTTTCCCGGGAAGTTTTTGATCTGTTCATGAGTTTGTCTAACTGAGAGTGATCCCAACACTTAAACAGATCATGCTCTATCCCTATGTAATCCAGTACCTTACCCACGGATTGATTGATTATATCATCAATGGTTTTGGGATGATGATAAAAAGCAGGTAGCGGGGGAATGATGTGCGCCCCCATCTCAGCAGCCTGGGTTAAAAGCCTTAGATGCCCTTTATGCAGCGGAGTTTCCCTGAAAAGCACTGCCAGTTTTCGTTTCTCTTTGAGCTGGACATCTGCCGCTCTTATCAGGAGATTGTCATTATATGAATTTGCAATACCGGAAAGGGTTTTAACACTACAGGGAATAATAATCATACCCATTGTTAAAAAAGATCCGCTTGCAACAGCGGCCGCTATATTTTCATTATCATAGGTAACATCTGCCATGGCAAGAACTTTATCCACATCATAATCCGTCTCTATTCTGATATTGAGTTTTCCTGCATCAGAAATAATAAGATGTGTTTCAATCCCTTTATCTTTAAGGACATCAAGCATTCTAACGCCGTATATCACTCCACTTGCCCCTGCAATACCTATGATTAATCGCTTTTTCATGCATCACTCCTTAATGATTTATAACTTCTAACAATTCATAACCCCTTGGGTCAACTAGAGAGATGAATTTTTGTAAATCTTTTTTTATTTCTTGTAATTCGTTAAAACCCATATAGAAATTCCCAATAAAAATGCGAGCCCATTCACATAAAGGTTTGAGTGCAAAAGCATACAACCGCTAACAATAATAATAATTCTAAAGATCACTTTAAGTTTATAACTCAGAAAGCCGATCAGACCGGCGGAAAGAAATACGACTGATAAAAACCCTTTTGAAAAGGCAAAGATTGAGTCTATTGGAGTGCCGATCAGCAATAATGAAGGCTCGTAAACAAACAGGAACGGTAATAAAAAGGCTGCGAAACCAAATTTTAAACCCAATTTGGCAGTGTCTACCCAATTCGCGTCAGCCATGCCAGATGCAATGAAAATGGCACCGCAAATAGGTGGGGTGATGGCAGAGAGAATTGCCAGGTAAAAAATAAACATATGCGCACCCAATAGCGGTACACCTAACTCTGCCAACACGGGTCCGCCAACAACAACCGCAACGATATAGGCCGCTGTTGTCGGAACTTCCATTCCTAAAATAATACTTGTTAAGCCGATCAGCAGTAGAGATAGAAAGAACGAGTCACCGGTTATGGACAACATGCTGTTTGTGAATTTAACGCCAACACCCGTTACGGCAATAACGGAAATGATGATCTGAGCACATACACAAATCGATGCAATGACTGATGCCTGACGGGCTCCTGTGATTATTGCTTCACGGTATTTCGGCCAAATTAATTTTAAATCAATATGCCAATTTTCATTGAAAAACGATATAAAAAAGGTGCTTATAAGCGCCCAGAAAGCGGCATATTGGGGAGTGTATTTTTGAATCAGCCAATAAGCTAAAATGCAAAATGGAATAAGGAAGAACAAACTGGCTTTGATAGTTTCTTTCCAAGTCGGGATATTTTCTTTGGACAAACCTTCATAGCCCATCTTCTTAGAGAAAAAATGGATACCAAAGCAGACTGCTGAGAAGTAAAGGCATGCAGGTAGAAGTGCAGCTGCCGCAACCGTTAAGTAAGGCACCTGAACCAGTTCAGCCATTACAAAAGCACCGGCACCCATTATGGGGGGCATTATCTGGCCGCCAGTTGACGCAACCGCCTCTACAGCAGCTGCCATTTCAGATTTGTATCCAAGACGCTTCATCATCGGAATCGTAAATGAACCTGTTGATGCAACATTGGCACTAGCAGAACCTGAGATTGATCCGAACAAAGCTGAAGAAATAGCGGAAACCTTAGCTGGACCACCACTATATTTTCCCGCAATTCGCATTGATATTTTCATAAATCCGTTGCCGCCTCCTGAGCTTACAATAAAAGCGCCGAGAAAAACGAAAATGGCAATTATATTTGAACTAACGCCAAGAAGCTGCCCCCAAAGTCCCCCAGTGGTTAAAAATAAGGAAGAAACCATTGTGTGGAAGCTGTACTTGGGGTGCCCATAATCACCGGGTATATGATGCCCCAACATTAAATAAATCAAAAAAAACAATGCGATAATTGGCAATGTAGGGCGAACAGCTCTTCGGGCCATTTCTAAAATAATCACTACCAGAACAACTCCCATTGCCACTTGCAATGTACTTTCTGCTATCCCATATTGATCAATGATTTCGAAATATTTGACAAAAACATAACCGCAAATAAAGACACCTGAAAGTGTCGCAAGCACATCTATAAATTTTTTAAATACACCTCCTTTTCCAAAACTTCCCATGAAAATCAGTATAATAGCCAGGCCCAGATGTATAGATCTTTCACGCATATTAGGCAGGAAGGCATAGACCGGTAAAAAAAGATGATAAATGACAAACACCATTGAAATCACCAATATGAATAGATTATAAATACGTGTTCTCATTTGATACTCCTTAGTTTAGGGAGA
>CAYZCC010000050.1:7498-12140 GCA_964476805.1 uncultured Desulfobacula sp. | reverse complement strand
GTCCTCCTGTTTTTAATCGGTATTGATATGAACGTTATGTAGCCTGTTTCTAAAAGAAAAACAATACCTAATATTGGACACTATGATTATTATTGGGTATAAATTTTTCAACACAAATTTTTGCATCACTAAAAAAAGATATAATAACAACGAGTTGCACTTGAGTTTATTTTTTGGTATTATACTTGCTTTAATCCATAGTATGATGAAGATGAGTCGGTGATGATCATTACAGTGTAAACAAAAATATATTTTGTAATAACATCCGATTCTTAATTTTAATGTTTGGAGATATAAAATGGCATTCGGATTTATGAATAAAATTTTAAGAGTAAATCTAACCCAGTCCACGACCAAAGTTGAGACGATCCCGGAGCAGTGGGCAAAAGATTTTCTGGGTGGCTCGGGCCTGGCAACCAAATACCTTTATGAAGAGGTACCGCCTGATATTGATCCGCTTGGCCCGGAAAACAAACTGATTTTCATGACAGGCCCGCTGACCGGAACGGCATCTGCCAGTGCAAGCCGTTACTCGGTTGTTGCCAAATCCCCGCTCACCGGCATATGGGGGCAGGGAAATTCAGGCGGGAGTTTCGGGCCAGCCATGAAACGGGCCGGTTTTGACGGAATTATCTTTGAAGGAAGTGCCAGTACCCCTGTGTATCTTGAAGTGATTGATGGTGAGGGAACAATCTTACCCGCTGATATATTATGGGGCAAGACCATTCCAGAGACCGAAGAAAACCTGAAAGAAAATTCCAGCCGTAATCTCACCATCGCCGCCATCGGACCGGGTGGAGAGAACCGAGTGAGGTTTGCGGCCATCATGAACAACAAACACCGTGCCATCGGCCGTACCGGCATGGGGGCCGTCATGGGGGCGAAGAAACTCAAGGCCGTGATCTGTGCCGGAAAAGCAAAATTCGATATTGCAGTTCCTGAAAAATTCAAGGAAACTGCCAAAAGGCAGATAGATTTTCTGGATGAATCCATTCTCAAAGTCGGGTTTGAGACCTTTGGAACCAACATGGTGTCAGATATGGTCAATGCAAGGGGAGGCTATCCAACAAGGAACTGGCAGACCGGTGTTTTTAGTGAGATCGAGGAGGTTAACAGTGAGGCATTAACCAATACGGTTCTGGATAAAGGTGTTTCCTGTTATGCCTGTCCCATTGCCTGTGGCAGGGGTACCTCCATTAAAGAGGGGAAATATGCCGGGAAAAAAGGGGAAGGCCCTGAATATGAATCCGTCAACACCCTTGGCGCCCTGTGCGGAATTTCTGACATGAACGCCATTACAATGGCCAATTACCTGTGCAATGAATACGGACTTGATACCATTTCAACCGGTTCCACCATCGCCTTTGCCCTTGAGTGTTTTGAAAAAGGTATCTTGACCCCTGATATGACCCACGGTCTGGAATTTGAATTCGGGAATGCCGAACTGGTGATTGACCTGGTAAAAAAAATAGCCAAAAGAGAAGGCATTGGCGACCTTCTGGCAGAAGGAAGCCGTATTGTCGCCCAAAAACTGGGGAAGAAAGCAGACCACTTTGCCATGAATGTCAAAGGCATGGAACTGCCGGCCTATGATCCGCGTGCCGCCAAAATCTGCGGGCTGGGATATGTAACCGCTAACAGGGGAGGGGATCATATCACTGCTTTTATTGAGGGTCCGACCTTTATTGACACCCCGTTTGTCCTTGTGGATGACAGCAAGATCAAGGATCCTTTTGTTGCAGATGCCAAAGAAGCAAAAGTGGTTGTAGAACTTGAAAATGCATTGGCTGCCTTTGACGCCATAGGGGCGTGTAAGTTCATGGGAATGCTGTTGCCGGCATCAGATTATACCGAGTTGATCAATTACGCCGTGGGCTGGGACATGGATGTAGATGATTTCAGACGATGCGGCGAACGAATTTATAACCTGGCAAGGCTTTATAATGCCAAGGCAGGTCTTGACAGAACCCATGATATGCTGCCCCAAAGACTGATGAAAGATCCCCTGCCCGAAGGCCCGGCCAAGGATATGGTGATCGATGAAAAGACCCTTGAAATGATGAAGGATGCCTATTATCAATTCAGGGGCTGGGATATGATAACCGGAAATCCAGGCCAGGAAAAGCTTAAGGAACTGGGCCTGGAATAAAATATGTGAACTGACCCTGAACAGACAGATCAACATGCTGATATTCATTCTATGTGTTGAATTGGCTAAATTACGGAGGCCGCATGGTAAACTATATAGAAAAACCCTGGTTAAAAAATTATAAACTCGGTCCGTTTAAACTGGACCACAGCCTGGCTCCCTACCCTGAAGAACCGCTGTTTTTGGCCCTGGACAATGCTGCCAAAAAATATCCGGGGAAAACAGCCATCCTTTTCCTTGATCGGAAAATTGACTATAGACATCTTAAATTATATGCAGACAAATTTTCCAATGCCCTTGCAGCGCTTGGTGTTAAAAAAGGAGACAAAGTGTGTGTTTTTCTTCCCAATTGCCCGGAAGCGGTTATTTCCGATTGGGGGATTTTAAAAACAGGCGCTGTTGTGATTCCCACAAGCATTCTTCGAACAGATGACGGGCTGATACATGAGGCCGGAAGTGGAAAAGCAAAGGTCCTGATCTGCTGCGAAGATCAACTGGAAAAAGTAATGAATCTTAAATCCAGGTGCGGGTTTTCCTCGGTTATTGTCACGTCAAAACAGGGGTTTGATGTGCATCCGGTGGAAACATACCTTCCCGGGGGCACTTATGATTTTGGCCGGTTGATTGAAACAAGTGAGGCCGATCCCCCTGATATTGAAATCGATCCTACCAAAGACCTGTGTGAACTTGCATTTACCGGCGGTGCCACTGGAATTCCCAAAGGGGTTATGATCACTCATTTCAACCGGGTCTCTTGTATCCGGATGGGACTGCCATGGATAATGAAACCCCTGATCAAAGGGATACGAGGCAAGTCCTCCATTCTTTTATCGGTACCGTTGTTCCACTCCTATGGACGTTATATGTCGCAATCCGCTGCCTTTCTTGGGCTGCGGGTGATCCTGATACCCAACCCAAAAGATATTGGCCGGATTGTGGCCACCATTAAAGAATACCGTCCGTTCTTAATTGCAGCCGTTCCCGCTCAGTTCATGTTTATTGCCCGGAAAAAGGTCGGCAAACTCAATGCCATTCCCATGAGCGGGGCAGCCCCTTTGCCCAGAGAAGTTTCAGACAGCATCAAGGCCGAACTTGGAAATCCGGTATCTGAGGGGTACGGCCTCACCGAAACCTCACCCTTGACCCATTTTAATATTTCCGGGTTTTCCAAGATGACCGGATTCATGTTCAAGGAAAAATCAGGACTGGGTGTTCCGACTCCTGACACGGAATGCAAAATCATTAATCCTGAAACAGGAAAGGATATGCCTTTTGGAGAGCCTGGAGAAATCCTGGTAAGGGGTCCCCAGGTCATGAAAGGATATTGGCCGGAAAAAGGATCCGGCCTGACCAGAAACGGCTGGTTGAAAACGGGTGACATTGCTTTTATGGATGATGATGGGTATTTTCATATGACCGACCGGAGCAAGGACATGATCAATATATCTGGCAATAAGGTCTATTCAAACCAGGTGGATGAAGTCCTCTTTGCGCATCCTGCTGTATTCATGGCGGCATCCTTTGGTATTCCTGACCCGCATATTCTTGGCAACGAAAGAGTGGTAGCGGTGATTCAACTTTATGAAAGCTGCACTGAGAGCGTCACACCAAAAGATATCCAGGCATTCTGCCGTGAAAGACTGCCATCTTATGCCATTCCCAAATATGTAGAATTCAGGGACAGACTGCCCATGACCGTGACGGAAAAACTTTTTAAAAAAGAATTAAGAGAAGAAATCATCCAAAAATTATCACCGGGAACAAAAGGAGAATTGCCATGATAAAATATCACTACTGCACTCCGGAATGGTTGGAAGAGAGCGCAAAAATCTACAGAGCAAATCTCGAGGCCCATAAAAAATTAAAAAAACTGTCTGGAAAAATGGTTTACCGGGTCAAGGCGGAACCGGCCTGTGGAATTGAAACAGACGTATTTTTCTGTCTGTTTTTTAATAAAGGAAACCTCACAAGGCTTGAAATGATCTCAAAGGAAGAAGGAATAAAGAAAGCGGAATTGGTCATAGGGACGACACTGCAGGAATGGAAAAAAATCCTGAGAAAGGACAACAAATTCATCACTTCTTTTATGCTGGGTAAAATTATACTTGAAAAGGGGAGTAAACTCCGTCTCCTGTCTGTTGCACCCTATGCCAATGATGTGGTTGAACTGCTGACAGCCGTGGATCTTGTTTTTCCTGATGAACTTTCCACTGATGAGCTGGAAACATATAAAGACCACATGAAAACCTTTCGAAAAGAGCTTTGTGTCTAAATATCGGCCGAATTCACCCCGGTCTATTAAAAAGTGTGTGATAAATCCTCAGGTCTTGTAACAGGCCGTTTACAAACCCGGTTTTCACACGGATAAACAGATGTTTCACCGTTAATTGCTTTTGTGTTCCTGATATGTGGTATTCGTTCTGACATCATATCAAATTCCTCACCTTCCTGCACCACAATAACAATGGAGTTGGGCATATATCTTTTTCTTAT
>CAYZCC010000050.1:0-7398 GCA_964476805.1 uncultured Desulfobacula sp. | reverse complement strand
TTTTTCTTATCTTCAAATTTTTTGAGCATGATATCATTAATATCAATTGCTTTTATCAACCACTCCATTTTAAAAGTGGCCTCAAATATATCCAGGCATGCGGCTGTAAAAAAAGCATAATCGGTTAAAAATCCTGGGTGTCCCTGTTTTTTGTCCTTGAAACTTCGAAGAAGCACCTCTCCTGAAAACATGTTGTTCAGGATAAAAGAAGCGGTCTCTTCAGCCGCTTTTATATACGCTTTGTTGTCAAAGGCAAATCCTGCTTTGGCAAGGGCCGATATGACAAGTGCATTCCAGGAGGTAATGATTTTATCATCCAGCCCCGGCAGTGCCCGCTTCTTTCTCTCCTGATAAAGAACATTGACTGCATCTTTGATAATAAGATCCAGCTCTTCTATGGTGATACCTGTTTTTGAGGCGATCTGATCCTTTGTCCGGGTGATATGTAAAATAGATGGTGCCTCATTTTTTTCAGGGATTGAAAAATATGTTTTAACTATTTGGGCTGTTTTTTTATCAAAAAGGGTGTCAATCTCTCCAGGTTTCCATGTGAAAAAATATCCCTCCTCCTTCTCTCCTGAAGGTGTCAGGCTGTCTGCATCGGTTGCAGAATAAAATCCACTATTTTCTAAACGCATCTCTTCAAGCAGATAATTAAGGGTTTTTTCAGCGGTTTTTTTATATTCAATATTTCCTGTCACCTGGTAGGCCTGTGTATAGGCCATACTCAACAAAGCATTATCATAGAGCATTTTTTCATAATGGGGCGTCCGCCATTCAGGGTCAGTGGTATAGCGGTGGAAACCGCCTGCAACATGGTCATGAATGCCGCCTCTGCTTATTTTATTCAGAGTTTTAGTGGCCATATCAAGGACTTCTATATCACTGGAGGCATCGTAATATCTGAAAAGGAGCGCTAAGGGAAGAGAGCTTGGAAACTTTGTCCGGCTTCTCATGCCGCCGTTATTGTGATCAAATCCAGCTTTATATGTTGAGATGCTCTTTTGAATAACATCTCTTTCCACCATTTTATTTCCGGGTTTTGGCTGAACCCTCTTTACGATCTGTTGTGTTACCTGTGATCCTGCATCTTCAATCTTTTCTCTCTCATTTTTATACACACGCACCATTTTTTTTAAAATAGTGAAAAGCCCCATCTCTATACCGCGGTCTTTGTCACGGGCTGGAAAATAGGTTCCGGCGAAAAACGGTTTTTTATCCGGTGTCAGGATAACGGTCATGGGCCAGCCACCGTTTCCCCTGAGTACCAGTACCGCTTTCATGTAAATGGAATCAATATCCGGTCTCTCTTCTCGATCCACTTTGATGCATATGAAATTCTCATTTAAAAATTCTGCAATTTCAATATCTTCAAAAGACTCATCCTCCATGACGTGGCACCAGTGGCAGGTGGAGTAACCCACACTTAAAAAAACAGGCCGATCAAGTGTTCTTGCAATCTCAAAAGCCTCTTTACACCATGGATACCAGTCTACAGGGTTATGGGCATGCTGGAGAAGATATGGGCTTGTTTCAAGAATCAGCCGGTTTGTATATTGGTGTTCTCTCTTTGAATCCATGTTTTTATTATCTTTCACTGCTTTTATCCTTGACAGCCGTTTTTTGTCAAAAACCCTGGCTGGCACCGGGAAGGTGATCAGCAAAAGAGGCAGCAGGGTTTATTATCAAGGCTGAAAACAATATAATGATGAAAATAAAATGTTTCAACATATTACAATCTTTTTTAATATGTTGTACTTTTATTATACGATTCATGCTGTAAAATTTATCCATGTGTTGATCAAAATAAACAGTGTGAATGGATGATAATATTTATGATAGTGCAGCAAATAGAGTCGTTGAAGTTTATAAAAAAATATTGCATTATCATGTAAAACACCCTATTGACCCAATAAAAGAATTGACCCAATAAAAGACCGATATAAAAAGCGTGGGTTGAATAAGATTAATAAACTAAGGAAAATTATAAATGAAACCCCATGAAATAGAGAAGTTAAGTTTTGAAATCATTGAGAGGGAAGCAGGAGAACATGGATTTAATCAGGAGATGTGGCCCATAGTCAGGAGAGTGATCCATACATCCGCTGATTTTGAATATATAAATAGCGTACACTTCTCTGAAAATGCCGTTAAAAAAGGAATTTCAGCTATACAGAAAGGATGCCGGATATTTACAGATACCAACATGGCAAGGGTGGGTATCAGGAAAAAAGAGATTCAGGAGTTTGGCGGCAGCGTCAACTGTCTGATCGCTGATAAAGAGGCGGCTGAAAAAGCAAAAGAGGCGGGAACAACAAGAGCCCTGGCAGCAGTGGATATGGCATGCACTCAGATGAAAGACGGCATCTATGTGGTTGGTAATGCGCCCACTGCGCTTTTAAGGCTCATTGAATTAATAAAAGAGAAAAAAGCAGAACCCGCCCTGGTAATCGGATTCCCCGTAGGGTTTGTAAATGCTGCTGAATCCAAGGAGGAATTAATGGCCCAGGATTTTTCCTATATAACCAACAGGGGAAGAAAAGGCGGATCAAATATTGCCGCAAGTATTGTCAATGCGCTTGCTATCATGGCAGCAGAGCAGGCATAGCGGGTGTTGACCGGAAATGACTGATTTTCCCACCTTGTCATTGAAAAACGTATCAGTTTTTCGGTCAAACACTAAATACAGGAGAAGATTATCAAAGGATTTGTGATCGGCGCCACAGGAAGCGGCACAGGAAAAACAACCCTTACACTTGCTCTTCTGGCATATCTTGCGGACTCAGGATACAGCGTCGCCCCTTTTAAAGTGGGCCCAGACTTTATTGACCCGGGCCACCATGGTCAAATGACAGGAAAAACAAGCTTTAACCTGGATTCCTGGATGCTTTCAAGGGAGTACAATAAAAAACTTTTTAAACAAAAAACACGAGATTCAGATATGGCTGTGGTTGAAGGGGTCATGGGCCTTTTTGACGGCTATGATGCCGTGTCGGAAACAGGCTCCACAGCCCAGATGGCCAAATGGCTGAATCTGCCGGTTGTGCTTGTTGTCAGTGCCAGGGGGAAAGCCAGAAGTGCTGCTGCCATTGTGAAAGGCTTTGAAGCGTTTGACAAAGATTTGAAAATTGCCGGAGTCATTTTTACCCAAACAGGAAGCCTGCGGCATTATCAATATCTGAAAGATGCTGTGAAACAGAATTGTAAAACCAGATGCCTGGGGCATCTGCCGAAAAATAGTGCCATTGTTATGCCGGAGAGGCATTTAGGCCTTGTAACGGCAGATGAGCTTGATATCAAACCCGATGTTCTTTCAACTCTTGTCTCCATGGTTCAAGAGCATATTGATATGGCGGCTTTGATCCATCATCTGGACAGGTTTGAATTTCAGAGAGAAAAATCGGGTCATAGAGAGTATGAAAAATCGGTGGATTTAGACAAAAGCATTGTCACCATTGCAGTTGCAAGAGACAAGGCTTTCTGTTTTTATTACCAGGACAACCTCAATATTTTAAAAAAATCTGGCGCCCAAATAGTTGAGTTCTCACCATTGAATGATGAAAAACTCCCGAAAAATACAGATGGAATCTATTTTGGAGGGGGGTATCCTGAACTGTTTGCAGAAAAATTATCAGAAAACAGCAGGCTTTTAACGCAGGTAAAAGAGAAAAGTATGTCTGGTATGCCTGTTTATGGGGAGTGCGGCGGGTTCATGTATCTTTGCAATAAACTCTCCGCCATGGATGATACCCGGCAGTACACCATGTCAAACTGTTTTGATTTCAATGTTAAAATGTCAAAAAAATTGAGATCTCTTGGATACAGGGAAATCACTCTGAAACAGGAGAGTGTCATAGGGAAAAGGGGAGATGTGCTTAGGGGACATGAATTCCACTACTCCTCCCTGGAAGACTCTGATGTTGATATTCCCAGTGTTTATCAGGTGACAGGCCGGGCCGGACAGGAGATCTCTCTTAAAGGGTATCAGAAATTCAATACACTGGGCAGTTATCTTCATATCCATTTTGGCAGTAATGAAAAATGTGCTGAACATTTTGTCAGGCGCTGTAAAGAGTTTAAGGATACAAGATAGAGATGCCGGCCATAAAAAAAAAACTTAGAAAAGGTTTTACAACAGGTGCCGCCGCCGCCGCCGCTGTAAAAGCCGCTCTGCTCTCTTTTTTTTCAAAAACACCTGAAACAGTCAAAATTCAATTTTTAACCGGTGAAAAAAAAAATATCGTAATTCATGACATCAAAAAAAGATCAGAACAGAGTTATGAAGCGGTTGTGGTAAAAGAGGCAGGAGATGACCCAGATATTACTCATAAAGCCAGAATCGGTGCTGTTGTCACACTCTCTGACTCAAAAAATGTCATTATCAATATTACAGGCGGCAAAGGGGTTGGAAAAATAACAAAGCCGGGTCTTGAACTGCCAGTGGGCCAGCCGGCCATCAATCCGGGTCCGCAAAAAATGATACACAATTGTGTGGATGAGGTTTTGTCAAAGTTCAATATCAAAGGAAAACAGGTGAACATTGAAATTTTTGTTCCCCAGGGTGAAAAACTTGCAAAAAAAACTTTAAATGCCAGGCTTGGAATTGTGGGAGGTCTCTCTATTCTGGGTACTACCGGTATTGTCACACCCATGTCCCATGATGCATATATTGCAACCATAAAATCGGGCATCTCAGTGGCAGCAGCCAGGGGAATCGATACGCTTGTATTCACAACAGGCAGACGAAGTGAACGCTTTGCCATGGCTGAATTGAAAAACCTGGACCCGGAAGCCTTTATGCAGACAGGAGATTTTTTTAAGGCGTCCCTTGATATGGCACTTCTGTACCAAGGGATTGAAACCCTCATCTACACTATTTTTTTTGGTAAAGCCGTAAAAATGGCGTTGGGATTTGAACATACACATGCTGCAAAATCAGAGCTGACACTGAAAAAACTGGCGGTATGGGCAAAGGAGACAACAGGCAGTCAAGCGCTGGAAAACAGGATTGCCGCTTCTAATACTGCCCGCCATGCTTTTTCATATATCAATCCTGAATATCCGGAAGTGATTTCCCTGGTAGGAAAAAAAATCATAGAAAATGCAAAAGAGTTTTCAAAAAACAGGCTCAATATTAAAGTGATAATTTTTGATTTTGATGGTAATATTGCCTTTGATTCAAGGCGTTAAAAGGAGAAAAAGTTAAATGAGTATAACTTTCACACCCATTGGCAGCATTGAAACACCTTTTAATGATTTAAAAGGGATGCCGATACAGCCGTCCGGAGCAGCAGAAGTTAAGGGCACCGTTATCCTGAACAGGGAGTATGAAGCGGGCTTAAGTGACCTTGAAGGGTTTTCCCATATTATTTTGCTCTATCATTTTCATCAGTCACAAGGGTACGATTTAATGGTCACCCCTTTTATGGATGATCAGAAAAGGGGGCTTTTTTCCACAAGGGCGCCAAGAAGGCCTAATCCCATTGGATTGTCCATCGTTCAGCTCATTAAAATAGAAAAAAACAGAATAGATATTCAATGTATTGATGTACTTAACGGCACCCCGCTTATTGATATGAAACCCTATGTACCGGGATTTGATGCCAAAGAGACGACAAGGCTTGGCTGGCTTGATAAAAATTATAAAAAATCAGAATCTTTAAAATCAGATGAGAGGTTTATTGAAAAATAATTCACAAAAACCCCTGTTCAACCGACGGGAATTTGCAGGATCTCTTGGAGATCTTGGAACGATTCTGCCCATTGCCATTGGAATGATCATTATTAACGGGCTCAATCCTGCCGGCCTTTTTTTATCTGTCGGGTTGTTTTATATTTTCACTGGATTCTATTATGGAATTACAGTTTCAGTGCAGCCCATGAAAGTGATAGGAGCCTATGCAATTGCCACTGCGGCAGGCTCAGGTGAAATACTGGCAGCCTGCTTTTTAATGGGAATTATTCTTTTGGTTCTTGGACTAACAGGTGCTATTGATATAATTGGGAAGTATACGCCGCAATCTGTAACAAGAGGCGTTCAGCTTTCAACGGGAACTCTTTTAATGGCACAGGGGGTCAAGCTTATCATTGGAACTTCTCAGCTCCAGCTTCTCCAGAAAATGGCAGAACCCTGCCTTATTATTCAATCTTTCGGTTTGATACCCATTGGTGTTATGATTGGTCTTGCAGGCGGTGTTTTAACCCTGTTTCTGCTTGATAATAAAAAAATGCCCGCAGGGCTTGTTATTGTGATACTGGGTCTGTTCATCGGTTTGATTTTTGGAACCAAACAGGATTTTGATAAACTTTACATCGGTTTTTATATACCTGAATTCATGCCTTTGGGGTTTCCTTTAAAAGCGGATTTTCTCTTTGCTGTCTTTGCACTGGTTCTTCCACAACTTCCCATGACAATAGGAAATGCAGTGATTGCCAATGCAGATCTCTCCAGAGAGTATTTTAAAGAGAAATCAAAAAAAGTGACATATAAAAGCTTGAGTATCACCATGGCGCTTGGATGTATTTTCAGCTTTTTTTTGGGGGGTATGCCGCTGTGTCATGGTGCAGGAGGGTTAGCCGCCCACTACCGTTTTGGTGCCAGAACAGCAGGGTCGAATTATATGATCGGTTCAATTTTTGTTCTGCTTGTGCTGTTGCTGGGATCAGGGATTTTAACTGTTATTTATCTTCTGCCAATGGCCATGCTCGGGGTCTTGCTATTGTTTGCCGGAAGCCAGCTTGCCTTGACCATACAGAATGTTGATCATAAAAAAGATCTTTTTGTCGTGGTTATCATTCTTGGAATTACCCTTGCAACAAACCTTGGGTTGGCAGTAATAGCAGGCTTTATCCTGGCGTATTTATTGAAATTTGAAAAAATAAACATATAGAAGAGTGGCGTAACAGACCCATTACAGGTGTTTGAATCATTAAAAACAGAAGGTTTCGCCAGGCTGATCTGAATTGCTGAGTCAACCTTTTTTTCTTTTATAAACTGATGCAGTGATTTCAAACGGCCTGTTTTTCCTGCCTTTACCTCCAATTTTATAATCTTTTCCGGCGCACTGGAAAATAAAGAGATTATCTCATGATCTTTTTCAAAATTAATGTCAATATAATCTGAAAAATTCTGTTGTGATTTGATTTTTTACAAGGTAAAAATATTTTTTGTGTTGCGAATAATGACAGCACCTATTTTGAACAACTTGAGCCGGATGGTTCCACTGAAAAAGAGATCTTGACAGGTAAAGAAATATTATTTTAGTATTTAAGCAGACGATTGCGCAAGCGTTTGCTTTTTTCAGTGAATTCTGAGTTTTATCAATTATTAATTTTCACCATCGATCAAATTTTAAGAAACAAAAGAGTTGTCATGAATTCAAAAATAGTGGTTGTCGG
>CAYZCC010000049.1:4629-12150 GCA_964476805.1 uncultured Desulfobacula sp. | reverse complement strand
TAATTAGGCGGCAGGTTTAAGGAACCATACCTTTATTGTCAATGCTGTTTTTTTTTGTTAAAAAGAGCGGTATGGATTCTATTAATACAAAAAAATTAATTCTGGCTTCCCAATCCCCAAGAAGAAAAGAGCTCTTAAAGCAGATTGGAATGGATATTGAAATCTGTCCCTCTAAGATTGATGAAAGAGGAATTTTAATTAAAGACCCTGTTGAACATGTTAAAGGGCTTGCCCGAATGAAAGCTGAAGATACGGCCTCTTCCTATCCTGACACATGGGTCATTGGCGCTGATACCATTGTTGTCATTCAGGATCAGATACTTGGGAAACCCAGCTCAAAATCGGATGCCATCTCAATGTTAAACAAATTAAATGACTGCGAACATTTTGTATATACTGCGTTTTGTCTTTGCAATCAGGAGAGTGATTCTTATCGTAACCAATCGATTATTAAGTCAGTTAAAACCAAAGTATATTTTAAAAACTTAACAGATAAACAGATCAAGTGGTATGTTCATACGCAAGAACCCTTTGACAAGGCAGGAGGCTATGGCATCCAGGGAGTCGGCAGCTTTATGGTTAAAAAAATTTCAGGATCATATACCAATGTTGTGGGGCTGCCTTTGTGTGAAGTGGTTGAAGAGATGATAAAATTAAATCTTATTGAGTTTAAGGAGCAATAACCCATTATGACAGATATTAAAGAAAACCTTGATCACATCAACACGAAGATTATCAAAGCTGCAAAAGGGTGTGGCCGCTCATCTGATGCTGTTGAACTGATTGCTGTCAGTAAAAAAAAGAGTGTGCAGGCCATTAAGGATGCCATCAAAGCCGGTGCTTTCCATTTTGGTGAGAATTATATCCAGGAGGCTGTGGAAAAAATAGATATTATTGCAGATAAGAGTGTCACCTGGCATTTTATCGGTCATCTTCAATCCAACAAGGCGAAATTTGCTGTTAAATATTTTGAATATATTCATACTGTTGATAAACTCAAACTGGCAAGAGAGATTGACAAGCAGGCTGAGAAAATTGATAAGATCCAGAAAATTCTGCTGCAGATCAATATTGGAGAGGAGTTGACAAAATCAGGCGCACGGATTGAAAATGTCATTGATCTTGTAAAGCAGATCCATCGATTGGAAAATGTATCAATTCAGGGATTAATGTGTATGCCTCCGTTCTTTGATGACCCTGAAAAGGCAAGAAGCTATTTCAAACAGATGGTAGAGATCAAAGAGAAAATCGTAGGGCACCACTTTGAAAATGTTTCAATGAAGCATTTATCCATGGGAATGAGCAGTGACTTTAAGGTTGCCATTGAGGAAGGTTCCACAATGGTGCGGGTGGGCACATCAATTTTCGGGAGCAGATATTGAAACTGCTGCTTCATACCTGCTGTGCGCCCTGTTCTATCTATCCTGTAAAGGTTTTACAGGAGATGGACATGGATATAATGGGATTCTTCTACCGCTATAACATCCACCCTTTTCAGGAGTGCATGAAAAGAGAAGAGACACTGAAGCAGTATTCCCAATCCATTGGTCTGAAAGTGATTTATCAGTCAGATTATCAAATTGAAAAATTTTTGCAGTCCACTGTTTTCCGGGAGAAAGAGAGATGCCGCTACTGTTATTATGACCGGCTCAAAGCGACAGCCCTTGTGGCTGAAAAGGGAAAATTTGAAGGGTTTACGACCACTCTGCTTTACAGCAGATTCCAGAATCATGGACTGATAAAACAGACCGGAGAAGATCTTGCCGCCAGGTATGGTTTAAAATTTTTCTATCATGATTTCAGGGAGGGGTGGAAATTTGGCATAGAGACGTCAAAACAACTTGAAATGTACCGCCAGCAGTATTGCGGCTGTATTTACAGTGAAAAAGAGCGCTATTACAATAATGAATAAATAGTAACAAATGAGCAGTTTTCGGTCGGGCACTATTTAAGATTTGGCTTTTCTAAGCGTATTCAATAGATTCACAAAACGCTTGTCTGTGCTGTCAAGTCTTGTTGCAAGAACCTCAAACAGGTGTTTTGCAACATCAGGGTATTTCTCTATTACTTCAATCAGTTTATCCCCTGGAAAGCGTTTAACAGCAGACCGGCCCTTGGAGATTATGGATGCAGATCTCGGCTCCCCTGTAAGAGCGGACATCTCACCGAAATAATCCCCTGACTGGACAATCTCAGCAATTTTTTTCCCGCTTTTAACAACATGGAGGGCACCCTGGACAAGTTTGAAAAAATCAATATCATTATTGTTTTCCCTTATGATTACATCTTTATCTTCATATCGTTCAAGATCAGGATTTATCAAATATGCAGGCAACGCCTCTTTTGTGATATTGGTCTTTTTCAGCACTTCTTCAAGTGACGTTTCTCCGGTTCTGACTTTTTCAAGGCCTGCATCCCTCAATGTCACCATTCCCTCCTGAATGCCAACCTTTCTGAGCTGGTTTTCAGGCACTTCAGAACTGATGGCTTTGCTGACTTCATCAGTGACTTCCATTAATTCGTAAAGACCCACCCTGCCCTTGTAGCCTGTTCCATTGCAGTGGCTGCAGCCTTTTGGGCCATAAATCTGCAGGTCTTTGATCTCCTTTTTTTCAAAACCATGAAATGCAAGACCTTTTTTATTGTGGCCAGTCACAATCTGTTTGCATTCAGGGCACAGCCTTCTTCCAAGCCGCTGTGACATAACCATTGTAACAGATGCAGCCAGCATATACGAAGGGATGCCAATATCAACAAGCCGCCCGATGGTTGAAGGGCAGTCGTTGGTATGAAGCGTTGCAAAGACAAGGTGGCCTGTCATGGCAGCTTTGATTGCAATTTCAGCGGTCTCCAGATCTCGGATCTCTCCAACCATGATGATATCAGGATCCTGTCTTAAAAAGGCTTTCAAAGCTTTGGTAAAAGTCATTCCAGCCGCTTCTCGTACGGGCACCTGGTTAATTCCCTTAAAATTAAATTCAACAGGATCCTCTACTGTCAATATCTTGATATCATCTTTATTCAACCGGTTAAGAATTGAATAGAGCGTTGTCGTCTTACCGCTTCCTGTGGGGCCTGTCACGAGCAGAAGTCCATAGGGTCTGGATATACACCTTTTAAGGCGATTAAAAGTGGCGGCTTCAAATCCAAGTTTGGTCAGGTCAACATTGAGGGCACTCTGATCAAGGATACGCATGACAATACTTTCACCAAAAAGGGTCGGCAGGGTGGATACTCTGAAGTCAATGGATTTTTTTCTGCCGAATTTTAGTTTTATTCTGCCATCCTGGGGAATACGCCTTTCGGCAATATCAAGCTCCGCCAGAATTTTAATACGTGAAATAACAGCATTCTTTATACTGCTTGGAAGATTCATTGCCTTATACATTGAGCCGTCAAGTCTGTAGCGAACCTGGAATGTTTTTTCAAAGGGTTCAATGTGAATATCGCTTACCCCGTCATTGATTGCTTTGGTAAGGATACCATTCACAAGCTTGATAATGGGTGCATCCGAAGCCATGAATTCATCCGGTGCATCATCAAGATCAGCGGCACTGACCTCAATCTCCTCTGCCGCCTCTGAAACAAGAGAACCAAAATCCTCCACAGAGGTTACGGGTTCATCCTCTTCAAAATCCTCTTCAAAATGGAGAAAGTTTTTATACTCTTCGTCGGAAATTTTATAGAAATCACGATATGCCTGAATGACATCATTTTCTGTTGAGACATAAACCTGAAGTGTTTTACCTGTTTTTTTCTGAAGATCCTTGACCACAGTGGTATCCGTTGGCTCTGCCATGGTAATGGACAGCTGATCCCCCTTTAATTCAAGTGGAAACACCATTGCATCCCGGGCAAGTTCAAAAGGTATCAGTTTTAACACTTTCGGGTCCGGTTTGATTTCAGACAATTTGATTACGCTGTAATTGTAGAGACGACCCAGGACATTGACAATGGTATCAGGATCAATAAACCCTCTGTTTAAAAGGATACTGCTCAACCGCTCATTGGTTTTCCTGTGAATTTTCAAGGCTTCATCCAGTTGCAGACTGGTTATCTGCCCCTCTTTGGAAAGGAGTTCACCAATTTTTGTCTTTCCGGCACCGGATGGATCTTCTATGGTTGATTTCAAGATGGATGATTTTTTACTCATACAACAATCCCTGCTATTTATAATTTTTATATACTCTGATACAACCTGCTAAAACCAGCAGCCCGCCCAGTATATAAAAACACGCTTTGGCAATAAAAAGCTTTGGTGCAAAAAATGCAATGGTTGCAATTTTTGGCATCACCTGGGGAATTCTGTAAAAGACAGCAAGCCCCACAAGAATTAGAACAATGCCATAATAGAAGTTAATTTTTTTTTTGTCCATTGAAATTATCTCCCCCTCTCCATCTCCTGCAGCTGGTTATCATAAAATTTTTCTATTTTCTCAAATTGATCCATGTGAATCTCAAGATCAGCAAAAAAGGATTCGTTTCTATTTTCCAGGCGTGAAAGTTCCTGTGAAAACTGCTCTATTTTTGAACCATCCTGATTAACGGATGCCTCTAATAATTTGTTATTAATATCCTTCATCAGTTTTTCATTTTTCTCAATACTGTTTTCCAGGGTTTCAATTTTCTGTTTTGCAGGGGCGATCTCTTTTGATTTCTCTTTGATAATTTCCGATTTTTTCTGACGGACCTCTCTTTTTGACAGAGGGGGTGATGATCTTTTTTTTTCAATACTGTTTGCTTCATCCTCCCAACCCTCTTTATCCAGAAATTCCTGGTAAGTGCCTTCAAAAACCGCCATGCCTGAGTTTTTAAAAACAACAAGCCGGTTGGCAAGGGTGTGGAGGAGCATCTCATTATGTGTGACCATTATTACAGCGCCTTTAAAATCATCAAGCGCACACATAAGAGAGTCGCATGACTCGATATCCAGATGATTGCTTGGTTCATCCAGTACCAGCAGATTTAAGGAAGTCATTAAAAGTTTGCCCAGCATTACCCGTGATTTTTCTCCACCGGATAGAATAGATATTTTTTTTAAAGCCGCTTCTTTTTCAAACATCATGGCACCGCAGATGTTACGAACAGACAGTTTGTCAGCATCAGGTGAAGAGAGTAAAAGTTCATCTTCTATGGTGAAATTTTCATTTAATGAGTGAACGTTGGTCTGTTCAAAATAGCCTGACGCAACACCGGGATTTTTTTTTATGGTGCCGGCAACTGCATTCAGCTTTCCACTGATAAGTTTTAAAAGAGTTGTTTTGCCTTTACCATTTTTACCCATAACACCGATACGATCTTCTGGATAAACGGTTAGATTAAAATTATCAATTAACAATTTTCCTGAATCCCAGCCAAATGAGAGGTTTTCGATATTCAATACCTGCTTGCCGGCAAAAGCAAGGGGGTTGAATGAGAATGCAAGATGGGTAAGTTTTTGAAGCCTCTTCTTTGGCCGTGATTTGGCCAACGTTTTTATTCTGGACTGAACCATGCCGGCCAGGCGGGCTTTGGCACGAAACTTTGAGATAAAAACCTCGATCTCTTTTGTTCTTTTTTCTTCATTCTGCCTTGTTTTTTCAAAAACCTCTTCATCCTGTGCAATCTGCAGATAATATTTAGAGGTATTGCCTTTTATTTTTTTAATTTTCTGTCTGTGAATACCGGCTGTATGAGTGACAACACGATCCATAAAACCCCTGTCATGGGTCACCAGAAGGATTTCCCTGGGCCATGAGACAAGGCGGTGTGAAATCCATCGAATGGAAGTGATATCAAGGTAATTGGTCGGCTCATCCAGAATCAGAAGATCAGGATCAGAGACAAGAACTTTGGCAAGGTTCAGTCGAACCTGAAAGCCCCCGGAAAACATATCAGGAGGCTTTGTCATATCATCGGGTGAAAATCCCAGCCCTGCCAGAATTTTTTCAGCTTTCCAGTAGTGATCTTTTTCATGCTCTAAAAGTCCGAGCATGGCTTCATCAATGACACTGGATCTGGAAAACATAATCTTCTGAGGCAAAAATCCAAGTTTATAACCCGAAGGGTATAAGATCCTTCCTTCATCCGGTTGATCTCTGCCTGATATCATGTTTAAAAGTGTGGTTTTACCATGGCCGTTTCTGCCGACAAGCCCGACTCTCTCGCCGGAGTTAATCTGAAAACCCGTCTTGTCTAAAAGGGTCTGATTCCCGAAATGTTTTGATACGGTTTCAATAGTTAACATCTATTTTACAATTTTTTTACTTTTTCAATGGGTTATAAAATCAGCTTGATGCGGACTGCTTTTATAAATAGCATATGCAGATACAATCATCAAAACAAACCGTGTTTTTTTTCCCATATTGTGATAGAAACAACCCTAAATTATAACCACCCATCACAGGAGTTATGGATGAACGGATTCAAAATTACATTTCCAGGCAATAAAAAAGTGAATGTTGCATTTTCCAATCATGAAATCAGGACGGATCAGTCAAAAAAAAATGGAGGAGATGAGACGGCACCGGAACCATTTGATGTTTTTGTGGGTTCCATAGGGGCGTGTGCAGGAATCTATGCAAAATCTTTCTGTGATACAAGAAAACTCTCCACAGAAGGGATGTACATTTTTGTTGATGTTGTTTTAAAAAAGGGACAAAAACTTATGGAAAAGATAAGTATCACTCTTCATGTGAATCAACAATTTCCTGAAAAATATATCAAATCTGTCATTAAAGCCATGGATTTCTGTGCGGTTAAAAATCAGCTTCATCCAGATATTAAAACAAATACGGCTGTTACTTACCTGGATCAGTAAAATTTTTACATATATTCACTCGATGCTCTTTGACGTGTGAAATGCTGTTTTTTTCATTGTATCCAGCTTGAAAGATCATGATTTTTTAACATTATTTGGAAGTGTTCTCTTTTTAATGGCAAATATAATTTTTCTAATACCTCTCATCAAATCAGATAAAAAGAGAGAAGATCGTTAAAAAGATTGACCTGAACCGGTGTTAATGATAAAAAAATAAATTTGTATGCAATACTCTATTTAAGGGGATTGCTGTTTATATTAATCCTTGCTCTGATACGAATATCAGGGCTTTATATCCGTAAGGAGAGACAATGAGGAAGTACGAAACTGTATTTATTTTAAACCCGGATGTTAAGGAACAAGCCCGCAGTGATCTGTTTGACAGGGTTAAAAATATCATTGACAGAGAAAATGGTATCCTTTTAGATTTTGATGAGTGGGGCAATAAAAAACTTGCCTATGAAATCAAGAAAAAACTACGTGGATTTTATGTTTGCATTACTTATGGCGGAACCGGACCTCTTGTCAAAGAGATTGAAAGAAATCTCCGCCTGCTGAATGATAATGTGCTCAAATTCATGACCCTCCTTCTTTCTGATGATGTTACTGTGAAACAACTTGAAGATGAAGCCAGAGAGTATCAGGATACGCTTTCAAAGAAGAACGAGAGTGAATCTGCCGCAGAAGATAAAGTGGGTGATGACGCTCAGGATACTGAGAAA
>CAYZCC010000049.1:4316-4619 GCA_964476805.1 uncultured Desulfobacula sp. | reverse complement strand
CCGCCGTAAAATATGTAGATTCTGTGTGGGTAATGACCTTGAAATCAATTATAAAATTCCAAAAGCACTGAGACCATTCATTACAGAGCGTGGGAAAATAATTCCCAGAAGAATCACAGGCACGTGTGCCAAACATCAACGGGAACTGACCATTGCAATCAAGCAGTCCCGCCAGATTGCTCTGCTGCCATTTGTTGGCAGACCCATGTATTAAATCAAGCGACGGGCCATTAATATGACGGGCACATTAATACAACCTGCAGCAGTAAAAGATATTCTAAAAGGGGTCTTTTTATGCATAAT
>CAYZCC010000049.1:3323-4306 GCA_964476805.1 uncultured Desulfobacula sp. | reverse complement strand
TTTTATCGGTGTGTGTCATAATTCTTTTTTTCTACTCTTTAACGTTGACTGAAGGGATAGACCAACTGATTTCAAACTATGTACTCAGGTATAAAAATTTGTCATCACAGCTTTTTTCTCAATCAGGTGAACTCTATCCAGAGATTAAAATTGACCAGCAGATGCTTGAAAAGGCAGGCTCATTTCTTATTAGTGCGTTTCCAGCCATATTGATCAATTCATATCTTACCATGATATGGCTCAATGTTTTATCGATAAGAAAGCTGCTGCATAAAGAGGGAATCATTGTTAAAAATATTGAAAATTTAAATCAGTGGAAGGCGCCCGAACACATGGTTTTCGGACTCATCGGTCTGGCTGGTTTAATGTTTTTTCCCATGGGTGTCATCACCATACTTGCGTTAAACTGTTTAATCATTTTATTGTTTGTATATTTTTTCCAGGGAATTGCCGTGGTATCATTTTTTTTCCAGGAAAAGAGTGTCTCTTTTGCTTTAAGATTCTTTTCTTATTTCTTAATTGCAATTCAGCCTCTTTTCATGTTCCTTGTCATAGGATTTGGATTGTTTGATACATGGTTCAATTTTAGAAAACTCGATAAAAATTTGAAAGAAAAATAAATAGAAGTCCGCCTGATTGAAGCAGGCGTGATTTTTTTGGAGGTTTAAATGAAAATTATATTAAAAGAAACCATTGACACACTTGGTATTGCAGGAACAGAGTGTGATGTTGCACCCGGTTATGGCCGCAACTATCTTCTGCCCCATGGCAAAGCCATCCTTGCAACACCGCAGAACAGAAAAGTCATGGAACAGGCAAAGGCAAAATTCGAACTTCAGATTACCAAAGAACGAAAACTTGCCGAAGAGATGGCAAATAAAATCAAAGATGTCATATGCATTATTAAAGCAAAGGTACATGAAGAAGAACATCTTTATGGATCCGTAACAACCCATGACATTAAAAGTTCATTAAACCGTCAG
>CAYZCC010000049.1:0-3313 GCA_964476805.1 uncultured Desulfobacula sp. | reverse complement strand
CAACCTGGAACGTCGGTCCATACTGCTTGCCAAACCCATCAAAACCATTGGTGAGTATAAAGTACCCATACGTCTTTATAAGGATGTTGAACCTGAAATTACTGTAAAAGTTGTTGCAGAAGAGAAAGAGAGAAAATAGGGCCGGAATCCGGGTGAATTTCAAACCTCCCGGAGTCTGTTTTGAATTAATAATTATTCATTCATTTTAATTGTGCGAAAAGCAAATAAAACAGCAGCAGATCCGCTTTTAAATAAAACCCCTCCCCATGATATTGATGCGGAAGAGTCAATATTAAGTGCCATATTTATTAATAATGACCGCCTTCTTGATATTATCGATATTCTATCGCCTGAAGACTTTTACAAAAGTGCCCATAAAAAGATATTCCGTGTGATTACTGAACTTGCCAGCAGACAGGAACCGGCCGATCTTATTACAGTTGCAAACGGGCTCAAAGAGAAGGATCAGCTTGAAAGTATAGGAGGAGCGGCCTATCTTGCAACGATTTGTGATTCCGCTCCCATTGCAGTCAATGCTGTCCATTATGCCAGAATCATTAAAGGCAAAGCCTCTTTAAGGGAACTGATTACCGCCTCCTCGGCAATCATAGAAAAATGCCTGGAAGACAAAGGGGACTTTGAAGATATTATGGATTTTTCTGAAACCTCAATTTTCAATGTTTCAGAAAAAAAAATGCAGACCTCTTTTCAAAATCTCGGGGATCTGATCAATATCAATATTGATAAGCTTGAAGAGCAGCAGGGTACTGAAGGGGGCCTTTCAGGACTCTCCACAGGATATCCGAGATTAGACAATATTACCTCGGGGCTGCAGAAATCCGATCTGATTATTCTTGCAGCAAGACCCAGCATGGGAAAGACCGCTCTTGCATTGAACATTGCAAGAAATGTTGCGGTTGAAGAGAGAAAGCCAGTGGCTGTATTCTCCCTTGAAATGTCCAATGAACAACTCTCCATGAGGCTTTTAACTTCAGAGGCACGCATCGATTCAAACAGGCTTAGAACAGGCTTTATCAGCCAGGAAGACTGGCAGATTGCAACAGATGCTGCCGGTGTTTTAAGCGAGCTGCCAATCTTTATTGATGATGCACCCAATATTACTGTAATGGAAATAAGGGCAAAGGCAAGAAAGTTATATAAAAAGCATAATGAATTGGGCCTGATTATTATAGATTATCTTCAACTGATGAAGCCTCCTTTTAGATCCGATCGAAGAGATCTTGAAATTGCAGAGATATCAAGATCACTGAAAGCACTTGCCAAAGAGCTCAATGTCCCTGTTATGGCTCTGTCACAGCTCAACCGGGTGCTTGAACAACGCTCTGACAAACGGCCCATGCTGTCAGATCTTCGTGAGTCAGGTGCTCTGGAACAGGATGCTGATATTGTTGCATTCATATACCGGGACGAAGTGTATAATAAGGCGCCTGACAACCCCAAAAAAGGAAAGGCTGAAGTGATTGTGTCTAAAAACAGAACGGGGTCAACAGGCACTGCTTTGATGCATTTTATTGGGGCCTATACCCGCTTTGAAGAGCTTGCTCCTGATTCATACCAGGAATTTGAATGAAGAAAAAACTTTTTGGCAACACTTCCGGCTTAAGAAAAATCCAGCTGAACACTTTAGAAACACTTTACGACTCTAATACACAACCCCACGATATTTTAGATCCTCAAGCGGCACATCTGCTGGCCAGGCTTTCACATGAGATCAAAAGACAGATCGGACTACTCATTGACCGCAATGGCAAAACCATCTATGTCCTTCTGGGTGATGCACACAAAATTGTTATACCCGTGACAACCGGATATATGGCAATTCCAGGCAAACTTAAAGGACTCCGCCTGGTTCACACCCATCTGAAAAATGAACCATTGACACAGGATGATTTAACTGATCTTGCTCTATTACGTCTGGATTATATCACGGCTATCTGTGTTACAAAAAAAGGGGAACCAGGAACAGTATATTCTGCACATATTCTTCCAGATGAAGATTCAGTGCCATACCAGGTGATCCAGAAAAGCAGGGTTCAAGAACTCAATATTGACTGTCTCAAACAGATTCTTGCCCTTGAATCTGAACTTTCAAGGAAAAACCTGCTGTACCAGCCTGATTCAGGCAGTGAAAATGCGTTTTTAATCAATGCAGTCACTTCCCATCCGCAGGAAGCCTGGGCTTCCATGGATGAACTTAAAGATCTCTGTAAAACCAGCCATATTAATGTCATTGGTACCGCTGTCCAAAGACGGAAAAATATTGATTCAAAATTTGTGGTGGGCAGGGGAAAGCTTGCCAATATTATAATTTCAGCCATTCAAAAATATGCAACACTGCTTGTCTTTGACAGGGAGTTGTCAGCTTCCCAGATACGCTCCATTACTGATTTTATAGAGATAAAAGTAATAGACCGTACACAGCTGATCCTGGATATATTTGCAAGACAGGCAAAATCAAGAGAGGGTAAATTTCAGGTTGAACTGGCTCAGATGGAATACCTTCTACCGCGCCTGATAACTAAAAATACAGCCATGTCAAGGTTGACAGGAGGAATTGGAGGCAGAGGCCCTGGAGAGACAAAGCTTGAAATCAACAGGCGAAGGGTCCGGGAAAGAATCAACCGTCTAAAAAAAGAGATTATTAAAATCCGCAGGCAGCGCAAACAGCAGAAAGCCAAACGAAAAAGAAAGAATCTGCCTGTTATCTCTATTGTTGGCTATACAAATGCAGGCAAATCAACACTTTTAAATACGTTGACCCAAAGTAAAATAATTGCAGCAAACAGATTGTTTGCCACCCTTGATCCATCCAGCAGGCGTTTGAGATTCTCAAAAGATAGAGTAGTCATTATCACAGATACTGTTGGATTTATACAAAGGCTTCCCAAAGAGTTGATGCAGGCATTTCATGCCACCCTG
This sequence comes from uncultured Desulfobacula sp., assembly GCA_964476805.1. Classification (GTDB taxonomy): domain Bacteria; phylum Desulfobacterota; class Desulfobacteria; order Desulfobacterales; family Desulfobacteraceae; genus Desulfobacula. The sequence goes on along the minus strand of CAYZCC010000049.1, from coordinate 373 downwards.
GAAGAACTGAGTGATGCGGATATTATTTTGCATGTTATCGATATAAGCAATCCGCGTTATACACAGCAAAAAGAGTCGGTTGAAAAAATTCTTAAGCGTTTGAAATTAGATAAAATCCCTACGCTTCTGGTATTTAATAAAATTGACCGCATTGAACTTGATTCTTTTGGTGATCAATGGTTATTAAATAAAGGGATCCCTGTTTGTGCAACTCAAAAGCGGAGTCTGCAACCATTGATTGCAAAATTGAAGTCAATGGTTGGTATATAAAAAAAAATAAGGTATTGACCCGGAAGGTTTTTTGCAATAGATTCTGCATGCGATAGATTTTGCGATAGATTTTGCGATAGATTTTGCGATAGATTTTGCGATA
>CAYZCC010000048.1:11997-12262 GCA_964476805.1 uncultured Desulfobacula sp. | reverse complement strand
ACAATGATACACATCAAATCATCAGGTATATCTTGGCTTTTTGAATTCTGAATATCAATGATAACACACTGACTTCCAAGCCTGCTTTCAATTTCCCTGGCTTTTTTTTCAACCTTGTGATCATTTTTAACAACAATGCCGATTCTTTTTGCAGCCATGTTTACAAGTGGTCCTCCTGTTCCGAATATCTGTGTCTGAATGCAACCCTATAAAATTTCATTTAGGAAGAGTTTCGTTCGGTCATGATCAGGATTTTTAAAGAAGT
>CAYZCC010000048.1:3943-11987 GCA_964476805.1 uncultured Desulfobacula sp. | reverse complement strand
TCAGGAGTTCCCTCCTCCACAATGGCGCCCTGATCCATAAAAATAACCCGGTCGCACACCTCCCTTGCAAACCCCATTTCATGGGTAACACAGATCATTGTATAGCCTTCTTTGGCAAGCGCTTTCATCACGTCAAGAACCTCGCCTATCATCTCGGGGTCAAGGGCAGATGTGGGTTCATCAAAGAGCATAATCTGAGGATTTGTTGAAAGGGCCCTTGCAATGGCTACCCGCTGCTGCTGTCCTCCTGACAGATTGGCAGGATATGCATTGGCTTTATCTGCAATACCCACTTTTTCAAGGAGTTCCATGGCTCTCTCTTCACACTCTTTTTTATCTCTTTTTCTTACAAGTTTCTGGGTAAGACAGACATTTCCCAGGATGGAGAGGTGGGGGAAAAGGTTAAAAGACTGAAACACCATTCCCATTTCAGCCCGCACCTTATTGATATTGGTTTTTGGATCAAAAATGTCTACACCCGCCACAAGAATCTTGCCATACTCTGCTGTCTCCAGACGGTTAAGGCATCGCAAAAACGTACTCTTACCTGATCCTGACGGTCCTATCGCCACCACCACCTCTCCTGCCTTGATGTTATTTGAAATATCCACAAGTGCTTTAACTTCATGGGGAAAATAAAATGTTTTATATATATTTTTTACTTCTATTATCATTGTCTCGATGTTCTCCGTTCAAGATATTGAATCAGCATGGAAAGTGTAAACGTCATCATAAGATAAAGAATGGCACACACAATCCAGAGTTCAAAAGTCTGAAGGCTTGTTGCAACGCCTTCACGGGTTGCTTTGGTTAGTTCCCGGATGGCAATCAAACCCAACAAGGATGAATCCTTGATCAGGTTAATAAATTGTCCTGCCAGGGGCGGTAAAATGGTTTTCAACGCCTGGGGCAGGATAATATGCTGCATGCATTGGAAATAGGTCATACCCGCTGATCTTGCTGCTTCCATCTGTCCCGGAGGAATGGACTCAATCCCGGCTCGCACAATTTCAACGACATAGGCACCAGTAAAAATTGACATAGCGAAAATACCATACCATTCAGGACTTAGCCGTGGCAGCCCATTCATGACCAGAATCTTATTCAAGGTGGTTCCAACTACAAAATAGGCAATCATTATCTGGACCAGCAAGGGTGATCCCCTGATGATTTCCACATAGGTTATGGCAGTCCATTTTAGAACGGGTGTGTCTGTAACCCGTGCGACACCACCCAAAATTCCTATGGTAATCCCTATAATCGTGGAGAGGATACTGATTTTAAGTGTGAGCCACAGCCCCATCGCAATTAATCCAACGGACCACTCTCCTTCGTATTCGGCAATGGTCTCACCGATTGATATCATTTCCCCTTCGTCTATATCAAAGGAGCCTTCTGGAACAATAAAGGTGAGGTCGCCGCCATCCTCTGTCCCTGTAATCACAATGGCATATTTATTATCCTCTGGTGTGATACTCTTGACTTCACCATCCACGTCCGCATAAATAGTGATATTGTCCTTATAAGCAAAATATTTGGGGACACTGCTCCAGCGCCAGATGTAATCCACGGTATTGGTTGCATAATAAAGCGCTCCAAATACCAGCACCAGTAACATAAAAAAACCAGCCACGGAGAATGCGTAGCCCGTGGGATTGCTTAATCGTTGAATATTGGATACATTTGAGTTCATTAATCTATCAACCCTTTATACGTATGGGTAAAAAAAACCGGCAGAAAAATATTCCTGCCGGTTCAAAAAATTCCATTCAAATCAAATGGTTAGTTAGAAACTTTATCAAACCAGTCGGTGCTTTTGAACCATTTGTCATATGATCTCTGCCAATGGCCGTCACCTTTATACTGGCGCAGAAAATTATTCAGGTAATTCATAAAATCAGGATCCCCTTTTCTAATGGCGATTGCAAGAGGTTCATAGGTAAATGGTTTGCTAAGGGCAATCGTTTTGTCTTTGCCGTGCAGGGCTTGTGTTTTTTCTATAAATGGCAGATCATAAATCATTGCATCGGCATTGCCCTGGATAACTTCCATGGCAGCCTCTACCTGTCCCTCAAAGGATTTATAAATAGCCTTTGGCAGCATTTTCTTAATGGCCTCTTCACCCGTTGTAGCCAATCTTGAAACGACGGTATATTTAGGATCATTCAGATCTTTGTAGGATTTTATTTTACCTTCATATCTTTTATTGAGAAGAACCGCTTGACCGATAACAATATAGGGATCACAGAAATTTACTTTCAGGTTTCTCTCCTGGGTAATGGTCATCCCGCCTAAAATAATATCGATTTTATCGGTAACTAATGCGGAGATAATCCCGGCCCAATCCATATTCACTGGAACCATTTTAACGCCCATGGATTTTGCAAGGGCTTTGGCAAGGTCTATGTCAAATCCAATGAATTTACCATCTTTTGTGGTCATTTCAAACGGAAAGTAACCGGCTTCAAAACCCACGCGGATCTCTTTGTTATTCAGAATAGACTCTACTGTCGAAGTTTTGGCAAGCTCTATACTGTCAGCAAATACAGGTGCGGATATCAGCATAAAAATCATTGCAGATAATGTAATTAATACTTTCTTCATTTTCTCTCCTCCTAAAGGGTTACAATTTGACTTATCGGGTTATTTTTTTTTTTGATAACCTTCGTAAAAGTCATCGTTAAAATAGAACACGCATCCACATCGCATTTATATGTAGCACAAACATTTGAAATGGCAAGGATTATTTGTTCAAATAACAAAATGTCATTCATTTGAAACCCCCTTTTTTATGTGGAGGGAAACCATGATATCGATAGGATCCATCTAAATCTTCTGGGATGTGATAATATCCATATGTGGTTTTCTTAAAAGAGATTTTCTTGCGTCTGGTGCTGAAACGATCGCAGAATTTGCAGATACTCTTTTAAGAAAAATCAAGGGAATAGAGAGAACCCAGACCCTGATTCCAGGAGTGTCCAAAGTCAAAGAGGGTTTTATATATTAGAGCTGTTTTTTAAAATATTTCTCTTGACTAAAAGAAAACAGGTAATCTATACCTATACCTGCCACAAATTATAACGATGACGAACTGGAGATACCCATGTCTTCTAATGTATTTCAATTCAGTCCAGGAGAAGCCTCAGCCTTCAGCCAAAAGGTCTCCGAGATTTCAGGTCAAGATATTCAAGCGTGTTACCAGTGCAGGCGTTGTACTGCAGGGTGTCCTGCAGTAAAAGACACAGGGAATTTTGCGCCTGATATGTTGATACGCCTTGTCAACCTTGGCGGCAAGAATGCTGCAATCAACAACGAAATGGTATGGAATTGTGTTGCCTGTTATACCTGCGGGACACGATGCCCCAATAATATCCATACATCAAGAATTGCCGACACGTTGAAAAAAATGGTGAAAGGGTCCGGCCAGGAACCTTTGAAACCCAATATTGCATATTTTCACAGCAGCTTTCTGGAATCAGGCGTCAGGTGGGGACGCGTGAACGAAGGTGAGTTTATGGGTTTCTATGAAATGAAAAATATTCTCCACCTGGCCAAACAGAAAAAGTTCAAAGAAATTTATGACGAAATAGTTCAGCTCTCTCTATTTGCCTGGCGTGTGATGAAGCAGGGTCGTATGCATTTTGGCTTTTTGACTTCAAAGGGGCACAAAGAGATAAAAAGTCTGAAAAAACAACATCAAACCAGATGAGGGAAACTATGGATATTGCTTATTACCCGGGATGCTCTTTAAAACAGTCATCCGTTCTTTATGATCTGCAGACTAAAAAAGTTCTTCCAAAGCTGGGTATCAACCTTACGGAGATTGAAGACTGGAACTGCTGCGGCGCAACATCTGCCGCAAAAATTGATGATTTCCTCTCCATGGCAATGCCGGCGCGAAATATTGGGATTGCAGAATCCAAAGGCTTTTCTGAAGTTGTTATTCCATGCTCTGCATGCTATTCCAGAACAGTGGCAGCCAGGGAAAAGCTGGGCAAAGATCCTGAATTAAAAAATGAGATGAATTCTGGTTTTGAAAACAAGATAGAGGGCCATCTCAAAATATCAACCATCCTGGAAGTACTCAATGATGCAATTAAGAGCGGGGCATTGTCCAATCAACTTAAAAAGAAATATGAAGGCCTGAAACCGGTATGCTATTATGGCTGCATGCTGACAAGGTTTCCCTGTGATGTTCCCCCTCCCGATGATGTTGAAAACCCCCAGGGGATGGAGAAGGTCCTTAAAAAATTGGGGCTTCACCCGGTGGACTGGAATTTTAAAACAGCCTGCTGCGGTGCATCTGCTTCCATGAACGATAAACAGTCAAGCTTTGATATGATGGCCAAAATTATGAAGGATGCGCTGGCAAGGGGAGCCAACTGTTTTGTTGTCACCTGCCCCATGTGCCAAATGAACCTGGATGCTTACCAGGATGAGTTTTGCAGTCAAACGAATATGACCCAGCGACTCCCTGTATTTTTTATAACAGAACTTCTCGGGCTGGCAATGGGCATGGGTGTCAAAGAGCTTCAAATAGACCGGCATTTTGTTGAAAGCACCTCAATTCTAAATCTTCAGGACAAAGTGGTGAAGGAGCCTAAATCTTCAGGACAAAGTGGTGAAGGAGCAGGATACAAATGAGTAATACTTTAAAAAAACGCGGCTCTGTGGTTATAGTGGGCGGCGGTATCGGGGGGATGCAGGCTTCTCTTGATCTTGCGGACAGCGGTTTTAAAGTTCACATGATTCAGAAAGACGCTTCAATCGGGGGGATCATGGCAACTCTGGATAAGACATTTCCCACAGGTGACTGCGCCATGTGCATGATATCACCCAAGATGGTGGCGGTGGGCAGGCACCAGAATATTGATATCCATATTCTGTCTGAAATTGTAAATATTGAGGGGGAAGCCGGTGATTTTACCGTTACAGTTAAAAAGCGGCCCAGTTATGTTGACCCGGATAAGTGTACGGGATGCGGTGTGTGTGATGAAAAATGTCCCCGGCTGGTTCCCAGCGAATTTGAGCAGGGCCTTGCCAAAAGAAAATCAATTCATTCACTGTTTCCCCAGGCTGTACCGGATTCCCGGGTTATTGATCCGGATAACTGTCTGTTTCTCACACGGGAAAGATGCAAAGCGTGTGAAAAATTCTGCCAGGCAGGCGCAATAAATTTTGAAGACACTCAAAAAGAGTTTGAGATAAAAACAGGTGCGGTCATCCTCAGCCCGGGCCTGAAAAGATATGATCCATCCATTCGGGCGGAGCTTGGGTTTGGGCGTTGGCCCAATGTGGTGACCTCTTTGCAGTTTGAAAGACTTCTGTCCGCTTCCGGCCCCAACATGGGTGAGGTGAAACGCCCTTCTGACAACAGGCATCCGGAAAAGATAGCCTGGATTCAGTGTGTCGGCTCCCGTGATTCCAATAATGCCAACCCCTGGTGTTCCTCTGTCTGCTGTATGTATGCAACCAAGCAGGCTGTCATAGCCAAAGAGCATGATAGCAGTATACAACCCACAGTTTTCTATATGGAGATGCGTGCCTTTGGTAAGGATTTTGATAAATATGTTGACCGGGCCAAAAATGAGTACCGTGTTGCGTATAAACGGGCAATGATTTCAAGTATCCATGAAGAGGCAGGAACAAACAACCTGATTCTCAGGTATATATCTGAAACCGGTTCAATGGTGGATGAAGTATTTGATATGGCCGTTCTATCCATCGGTCTTGAACCCCATCGTGATGCAGAAGCGTTTGCAGAAATCGCAGGTATTGAGAAAAATGAGTATAATTTTGCAAAAACCGACCCTTTTAATCCGGTTGAAACAACCCGCCCCGGTGTATATGTGACAGGTATTTATCAGGGACCCAAAGATATTCCGGAAACCGTCACCCAGGGAAGTGCAGTCGCTGGAAAGGCAATGGCACTTCTTGGCGAATCCCGCGGCTCAGAGATCACAGTAAAAAAGCTCCCCGAGGAGAAGGATATCAGCAGGGAAGAAGCGAGAATCGGTGTCATTGTCTGTCACTGCGGTATTAATATTGCGCAAACCGTTGATGTGGAAAAAACCGCAGCTGAAGCCGGCAGGTGTGATCATGTCGTGCACTCAGAAGATCTTGTATATGCCTGTGCTCCGGATGGCCAGGCAAAAATTAAACGGCTGATCAAAGAGAAGAATCTCAACAGGATCGTTGTTGCATCGTGTACGCCACGAACCCATGAACCTCTTTTCCAGGAGACAATCCGTGAGGCCGGTCTGAACAAATATCTGTTTGAACTTGCCGATATAAGGGAGCAGTGCGCATGGTGTCATATGGGGCAGAATGAGGATGCCACACAAAAAGCCATTGATATTGTCAGGATGAACGTCTCCAAGATCAGGAATTTTGAACCCATTGTCACTGAATCTGTACCGGTTACGCCGGTTGCCATGATTATAGGCGGCGGGGTTGCAGGCTTGTGTTCAGCAGTTTCACTTGCCGATCAGGGATATGATGTCCATGTGGTTGAAAAAGAGGAAAAAGTGGGAGGGCTTGCCAACAGCGTTTATAAGACACTGGATGGCAGCGATGTTCAAACCTATATGAAACAGCTGGCTTCATCTGCCAAAAATCATGAAAAAATCGATATCCACCTCAACACAGAGGTAGACAAGACAAAAGGGTATGTGGGTAATTTTAGGACAACACTGACAGACAAAACCTCTTTTGAACATGGCGCCGTTTTAATAGCAACCGGAGGTGTGGAGTATCAGCCTGATGAATACGGCTATGGCACCCACGATCAGATTATTACCCAGAGAGTCCTTGAAAAAAACATACATGATCATCTTCCCAAAAAGGGTGGGCACTATGTTATGATACAGTGTGTGGGATCCAGAGAAGAGCCCAACAATTACTGTTCCCGGGTCTGCTGTCAGGATGCCGTAAAAAATGCCATCCAGATAAAAGAGACCTCTCCGGATACTCAGGTGACCATACTATACAGGGATATCAGAACGTATGGCCTGAGGGAGGATTACTACACCAGGGCAAGGGAGCTGGGTGTATTTTTCAGCAGATTTGAACCGGAGCAGAAACCGGAAGTTGACGCTTCAGGCGCTTTGATCAAAATAAAAACCTTTGATCATATCCTTCAGCAGGAGATTGAGTTTACAGCGGATTATCTGATTCTCTCTACCGGTTTAAGAGCGCACCCCACAACAGACAGTATTGGGGAGAAGTATAAACTGACGCGAAATCCAGATGGTTTTTTTCTTGAAGCACATGTGAAACTGCGGCCTGTGGATTTCCCCAGTGAAGGGATTTATGTCGCAGGGCTTGCCCATGCACCTAAGAATCTGGATGAAACAATCAACCAGGCGCTGGCCGCTTCGGGCAGGGCAGGCGTGCTGCTCTCCCATGACCGGCTTGATGTTTCCGGTATTATTGCAAAACATGACCGGGATCTGTGCATGTCATGTCTTGCCTGTCTCAGGATGTGTCCCTTTGAATCTCCGTTTATTGATGAAGATGGAAAGGTGAGTCACAATGAAGTAAAATGCGTTGGCTGCGGCATCTGTGCAGGGATCTGTCCGGCACACGCATTCCAGGTAAATAATTTTCGCGATGATCAGATTATTGCAATGATTGATTCGTATACAGCGGATATATGAGAGTCGTTTGATAACTTTTATTTTTGGAGTCAATAATGAACAGCCAGAGTGTTGCAGAAAAGAGTGAAAAAAAGAGAGTGGAGACACGTGGGGAGATTCCTGAAGGATGGTCTCCCAGAATTCTTGCATTTGCCTGCCATTACTGTGCTTTTGCCGCAGCAGATCTGGCCGGTGTCATGCGTCTTTCCTATGAAACCAATGTGAAGATTATTCGTCTTCCGTGTACAGGGAAGCTTGATCACAGTTATATTATGCGGGCATTTGAACGGGGGGCAGATGGTGTGTTTGCCGCAGGCTGACTGGAGGGTCAATGCCATTTCCTGGAAGGAAATACCCATGCAAGAAGTAGGATAGAATATGTTAAAACCCTTCTGCCGGTTGTCAAT
>CAYZCC010000048.1:0-3933 GCA_964476805.1 uncultured Desulfobacula sp. | reverse complement strand
CTGAACGGGTTGAGATGTTTAACCTTTCCGCTGCAATGGGACCGAGATGGGCGGAAATCTGTATAGAATTTACCAGCAGAATAAAAGAGATGGGCCCCTCTCCTGTCTGGTTTGCCAGACGGAAGATGGCTGAAAAGGAGTAGAGATATGATTGTCGGCACGCAAAAACCTCTGGGAGAGATATGGGAAATGATCAGGCGCTATAAAAAGGTTCTGGTCTTTGGATGCAACACCTGTGTTGCTGTATGCCATCAGGGCGGCAATAAAGAGGCTGAAATGATGGCATCCATGCTCAGCATGCATGCCGCTCAGGAAGGGGTGGAAATAGAGATACAGCATTCAGGCATTGAAAGGCAGTGTGAGCATGAATTTTTTGTTCCTGCTGAAGATACCATTGCAGGAACTGAAGCCGTATTGAGCACTGCCTGCGGTATTGGCGTACAGTTCATGGTTGAAAAATATGCAGAAATGCCCATTTTCCCAGGGCTTGATACCGTTTTCCTCGGATCTGTGGATGGGCAGGGTGTCTTTTCTGAAAAATGTCAGGCATGCGGCAAGTGTGTGCTTGGCGAAACAGCGGGTATCTGCCCTGTTTCACGCTGTGCCAAACGAATTTTAAACGGCCCCTGCGGCGGCTCAAATAGGGGCAAATGCGAATTGAGCAAAGATCTGGATTGTGCATGGCACCTGATTACTGAAAGACTGACGGCTCTGGGCCGCATGGATGATTATGAAAAACTTGCAGAATTAAAGGACTGGTCGTGTGACCGGGCTGGCGGACCGCGCAAATTCATAAGGGAGGATATACAGGTATGAGCACGAAAACCCCCAGTAAACTTGAAAAGATTCTTTCAGCAGGCCATCTTGCCGTAACTTCTGAATGCGGCCCTCCCCGGGGGAGTGATATGGATTCCATTACCCAAAAAGGAGAATTGATCAAAGAGTATGTTGATGGTGTCAATATTACGGACAACCAGACCTCTGTTACACGCATGTGCAGTCTCTCTGCCTGTATCAAGCTGAAATTGATGGGCATAGAATCAACCCTTCAAATGGTGACCCGGGATCGAAACCGGATCGCACTGCAGAGTGATATCCTTGGTGCGGCCGCCTTTGATATTTATAACATCCTCTGTCTGTCAGGAGATCATCAAAGTTTTGGAGACTGCCCAACCGGGCAGAATGTCCATGACCTTGACTCCATGCAGCTGATCCAGACGGCCCGCTATATGAGGGATGAAGGAAAATTTCTCGGTGGCGATGATATCAGGAAACCACCTCAGATGTTTGTGGGAGCGGCGGCCAATCCCTTTGCAGATCCCTTTGAGATTCGAGTTCCCCGTCTTGCTAAAAAAATTGCAGCCGGCGCTGAATTTATACAGACCCAGTGTATTTATAACCTGGATAAATTTGAGGAGTGGATGAGACGGGTCTGTGACAGAGGCCTCCACGAAAAAGTTTATATCCTGGCGGGCGTCACACCCTTTAAATCAGCCGGCATGGCAAAATTTATGAAAAACAGGGTCCCTGGAATGGATGTGCCAGATGATGTGGTTAAACGACTGTCTGATACTCCCAAGGAGAGACAGGCGGATGAAGGGATCAAAATATGCATTGAGACAATCCAGCGCTTAAAGGAAGTGGAAGGTGTGCGCGGATTTCATGTCATGGCGATTGAGTGGGAGGAAAAAGTACCCGGGATTGTTAAAGAAGCAGGTCTTTATCCAAGGCCGGAAGTATAGGGGGAGCGATGAAAACTTTTTTTGACCTGGTAAAAGAGGTCCAGGACCAGGGGCTGTGTCACCGCTGCGGAGGCTGTGTCACGTTCTGTACAGCCATCAATTACAGTGCACTTGCCCTGGATGAAAACGGAATGCCTGGTTTTTCCAACCAGGAAAAGTGTATAGAGTGTGGTCTGTGTTATACAATCTGTCCTGAAACGGACGAACTTGAAGAGGATACAAAGAAAATTTCATCCTGGGAGCCTCCCATGGGCAGCATCCTTGAAACCGGTATTGGAAAGGCACGGGATGCAGAAATACGCAAAAAGGCAACTGACGGCGGCGTTGTGACTGCTCTGCTTGTCCATCTCTTTGACCGGGGACATATAGATGGGGCCATTGTGACCCGGCAGGTTGACCTTTTCAACAGGGAACCCTTCCTTGCCACAACCCGGGAGGAGATAATTGAGGCCGCAGGATTCTATTTTGACGCCTCCCACGGTATCAACCATTTCAGCGGCAAGTACTCAACATATGCCCCTTCAGTGGAAGAGTTCCGACCCATGATGCAAAAACACCTTCAACGGGTTGCCCTTGTGGGAACGCCCTGCCAGATCAAGGCCGTTCGCAGAATAGAAGCCCTGGGAGTTGTTCCTTCTGATGTGATCAAATACTGTTTGGGTCTTTTCTGCTCAGGCAATTTTATTTTTGGAGAAGAGGAGCGCAAAAAAATGGAAAAACTTGGCAGCTTCTCATGGCAGGATCTGAAAAAAGTCAATGTGAAAGAAAAATTAATGCTTCACCTTAAAAACGGTAAAGTGAACGCCTTGTCCCTTGACCGTATCAATTTCATGAAACGTCACGCCTGCATGTATTGTGATGACTACTCAGCGGAATATGCGGACATCTCCTTTGGCGGAATAGGTGCCGAAGAGGGCTGGACTTCGGTTATTTGCAGGACACCCCTTGGCCGGGCCGTTTATGTGGATGCCTGTGAAAGCACTGTGGAACAGTTTAAGGGAGATCCAGGCCAGTTGACAAGGACAATGCAGACCATTCAAACGGCTTCAAACCATAAAAAAAAGAGAGCTGCAGAGAATAAAAAAAGTATCCATTCACGGGGGTAAGCAGGAAAGCCTGATCAAATCCATGATCAATCAGGTTCTTCCCCGCCGCATTGTTCTGCTGTTTCCCATGCAGCATCTTTCACGAAAATAAAACGGAAACATTTAAAATTCATTATGGAAAGAGTATGATCACCCCATTTTTTCAAGGATTTGGAACCGGAGGCGGATTGATTATTGCCATCGGTGCCCAGAATGCATTTGTCCTGTCCCAGAGTGTACGGGGGAATTATTATCTGCTTGTCGCCTCGATCTGCATTGTTTGTGATGCTGTTTTTATTACAGCCGGTGTGGCAGGTTTTGGTGCTTTTGTGTCAAGCAGCAGGCTGCTTTCTCAGCTCGCCACCTGGGGCGGAGCAGGGTTTCTTCTATTTTACGGGTGGGGATCGTTTCGTTCCGCAGTCAGGGGCGGCAGTCTGGATTCAAGCCAGGAAGCGGTTCCGGGTTTAAAAAAAGTGATTCTTGCAACCCTTTTTGTGACACTTCTTAACCCTCATTTCTACCTGGATACCGTGGTCCTGTTAGGCAGTGTGAGCAGCCGGTTCCAGAAAGAAAGCCGCTTCTTTTTCTGGGCCGGAGCGGTCTGCGCATCCACCCTCTGGTTTTTCGCTTTGTCCTTTGGCGGCCGGATGCTTGCCCCGCTGTTCCAGAAACAGGTGTCATGGCGTATTCTGGATAGCCTTGTCTGTGCAACCATGTGGATGATTGCCGGCTCTCTGATCATGCACGGTATTTCAGAATATCCGATACCAAGGTTTCACCGGCTTCCTTAGGGCGGACTCAGAATCTAATTTCACATCTCATTGATCTTTCATATTTTTTCTAATACAACAAAGATCAAAAATAAGATTTTTATTATTAAAAAGGCGCTGAATTATGGAAATTAAAGAACGGATCGAAAAAGACTTTGATGCGTATTTGGAAAAGTACCAGCCAGAATTTGGCGGCCACCCAGAACATTTAAAAATTTTGCTTACAAGAGGGATAAAAGGCTGGAACAAATGGCGGGAGGAAAATCCTGGTATCCGTCCTGGGTTAGATCATGTAATTTTTAACAAAAAAACTGCAAACGGTACGGTTGTTTGGGA
>CAYZCC010000047.1:306-12300 GCA_964476805.1 uncultured Desulfobacula sp. | reverse complement strand
GCATGAGATTATAAAAAAATCCACCCGGCTTAAATTAATAATCTTTGAGGTTGAATCCAAAGAGGCCTCATAAGCTGTCTGTATTGATTTAAAATCCATAACGGCTCCCACAATATCTGCATCCTCAATCATTGATTTACGCTCTGTAATACTCAGTTTGACTTCCTGGCTAACCTGTTTTCTGACGCCCTTCCTTTATGGTAAATTTATGGCTTATATAACTGTATGTAACCTCATCGTCAACCCATAAGTTCATGCCGCCTGCTTTTTTATTAAGATGAGATACCGCTCATTTTTTACACCTGTGCATGTATGAGGCAGTTTGAATTTTTAGTTCCCTTCCGAGTTCCAGAGAAGTTATATTGAGGCTGCCTGGAATTATCAACTGCAACGGACATGATATCATCAATAACACCAAGATACTCCTGCACAAATTTTTTATTTTCTGATGCGGCCCTGGCAAGTTCGTTTTTTTCATTATCAACGGCAAGTTTTATTTTTCTGATTTTAATCTTCAAATCTTTGGGAAGAGGAATATTTTTGATGATATATGAGATGGAAAAGGATCCTAAATCGATCTTATTAATATTCGTCCAGGTTTCAATGTAAACGAATATCTTCTCTTTTAACTTCTGAACTTTTTCAACTGTTTTTTTCTTTAATTCAGCACTTTTCCACAAGGAATCCACATCAATGTTAACTATGAATTCACGCTCCTCTTTTAAAATGGCATTAAGTTGTCGATAGAGGATTAGTTTATGCTCCAGCATATTTCCAATATCACGCGCAAAATTTTCCATGTTAATTCCTCCGGCTGTTTGGTATCGTTTTTATACGATATATCTATAAATCCAACTGCTTAATTTGATTTTTCAGGGAATTATTTTCCCTGTTATATCTATTTTTGTTGACTAATACTTTAAATAGCAACAACTATGCCACCAGGAAACTGGAAACTGGAGGCGATTAGTGAATAAAGAGTAAAACAGGCAAACGACAATATTTTACAGGTATTGTCAGTTAAAGGAGTGGAAGATTACAGGGAGTCTTTTAGAAGATTACAGGGAGTCTTTTAACTGGTTATATAAAAACTCTTTGATGCCCAGTGAGGTCTTGGATCTGGATAATTCATCGGAAAGATGCTGGTCATACATGGATTGATAAATATTCATTTCATTGGATTCAGGAAAAAGCGCATTCCCAGGCAGTGATTTGCGCATGGATTTTATCATTTTGTACATAAGTATCGCTTCAAATCCAACGCACGCTTCTTTCAACTCTTCGGCTTTGAGTTTCTTTGCAGAAGCAACAGAAGAATTTGATGTCTGCATCTTTATTTTACCAAGACCGGCTTTGTCAAGATTCTGATTGATTATATCAATATCCATGGCGCTCCTTCACTCTTTAAATTTTACCTGGCAGAAACAACACCCCTATTTGACTCACCGCTATAAAATTACAAGTTCCGCCTGAAGTGCACCGGCAGCCTTGATACTCTGAAGAATACTGATAAGATCTCTGGGTTTTACTCCGAGGGAATTCAATCCCCTTACAAGCTCTCCAATTGTTGATGTGCCAGGCAGATTCATAACACGCTCCTCTTGAACATCTTCAGGAGATTCATTAATCGTCACAGATAGATCTCCATGCGCTATGGCAACACTTGAGATAGTCACATCACTTCCTATGACAACGGTGCCTGTTCTCTCATTAATTACAATTTTTGCAATGGTATCAGGAATCACTGAAAGGGATTCAATATCAGCGATAAACTGCGCAACATTTTTTTTCCACATATTTTCAGGAATCTGGAGTCTCAATGCACTGGAATCTATGGTTTTAGCAACGCCATCTTCAATGGATGCATTAATAGTATCTGCCATTCTTGTTGCTGTTGTGAAATCAGGTTGGAAAAGGGAGAGAATCAACTCTCTTTTTCCATTTAACTTAAAAGGAATTTCCTTCTCAACAGATGCGCCATTGATGATTCTGGCCACTTGAAGATGGCTGTCCTTATCATTGGTGCCCTCAGGTATGGCGAGCGCCACAGGACCCTGAGCCAGAGCATATACACGACCATCCACGCCTTTTAGCGGAGTGACAAGCAGAATACCACCTTTAAGGCTTTTGGCATCTCCAAGAGATGATGTTAATACATCGATTTTATCACCAATCCTTGCAAAGGGAGGGATATCAGCAGTCACCATCACAGCTGCAACATTTTTTACATTGAGACTGCTTTGGTCAACATAGACATTCATCTTCTCCATCATGTTTGCAAGGGCCTGTCTGGTAAAACTGACACCATCTTTATCGCCTGTACCATTTAATCCCACTACAAGCCCATAGCCAGAAAGTTGATTGGATCGGATACCTTTAATGGAAGCAAGATCTTTAATCCTTGCACAATATGCATTTGCAGCAAAAGCACAACCGATTACAAATAGTATGATAATTTTACTGAATAGTGATTTAAACATTTAATATGACTCCTCTTACCACGGCCAAAAATTATCCAGAAGCCTTGTGCCCCACCCTGGTGTCTGTTTATCTGCAAGAGCTCCTTTACCATAATACTCTATACGTGAATCTGCAAGATAGGTTGATTTTCCCCTGTGGGAAGCTGAAATATCCTGAGGTCTTACAATACCTGCCACAGTAATATACTGTACTTCGTTATTTACTTTCATGGCACGCTTTCCAAAAATACTTAAATGACCATTTGGAAGCACTTCAGTTATGCGGGCACCAATGGAAGCTGTTATTTGTCCGGATCTGTCACTGTCTGCCTCTGCTTGAAAATCTGTTGAAAAATCTGTTCCGATGAGGCTTGTATCTCCAGAGGATGCGCCAAAATCTGTCCCATACCCAAGAATATTAATCTGGGGCACCCCGATATCCATTTTGGTTTTTCGTGAAGCTTCTGTATTAACATCCATTTTTGAGGTGGTATTCTCAATAATATCAACTATTACAGTGTCCCCGACATGAGCTGCCTTGGAATCTTCATATATTGAACCATTTTTATTCAACCATAAAGACCCCTCAGAAGGCCTTACAGAGGTAAATTCAGGCAGGACACTCGGTTGAGCTGGAATGCCCTGGGGAACTACAAGCCCTTCACTGTTTTTTTTAGATGAAAAACTGCATCCTGAAAAACAGAAAACAAACAGAATTAAAGCACATGGTATTTTAATTTTTTTCAACATTAATAGACAACCTCCACTTCTGATCTTGCTTTTACCACTCCTCTGACAAGCCTGCCAGACCTCATGTTCTCAACCCTGATAACCTCATCTGCAAAACCGTTTTCTTTTGAGAGCCCTGAGGTAACAATCAAAAGATTATCATTTTCCACAACTAACCTGACAATATCTCCTTTTTTAATTAAGGGAGGATCAGACAGGTCCTTTTTTTTAAAACATTCACCTTTTCTGATATTTGATTTGATTATCTTTCCATCCAGCTCTTCAAACGACTTTATAAAGCCTTTTGTCAATCTATAAATATTTTGCTCCTCCTGATATACGCCATCCTTTGAGATCAACTCTCCTCTTTTTAAATGTTTTTTTGCAAAGAACACATTTTCATAGAGTGCAACACTGCCTGAAAGATTCAATCGGTCTTCCTTTCTTTTGTCAATGATGACATTGATATGCGCAGACAGCTTTCCATTGTCATTGATAATTTCACTTGAATCAAACTGCAGTTTGACTTTACCATCTGGATACGGCTCAAGCCCTCTGACATGGAATCCTGTTAATTTATAATTTTTTCCTTTAAAAATTTTTAAAAGATGCTGATCAACAAACTGCCTGATTTCCTTCTTGGAAATACTCTGACTTTTTCTCTTTACATATATTTTCTTTGGAGATGTAAAAATCATATTTTCAGGAAGATATTGCTGATGCTCAATAATGGATATTACCCTGTCTTTATCAAATACTTTTATCTCACCGGGTCTTGGAGAGCGGCCAATTTCAATTTTTTCAAGTATCTCTCTTAAATAATTACCGGCTTTGAAACGGGCGATATCCTTTAGGAAAATCTGAGACCCCTTTACCAGATTCGTCTGTTTGATAGTAATCTTTAATGTATTCGGAAGCTTTTGACTGCTCTGTGCAAAAACTGATGTCGCGAAAAGAGACACACCCGTTATAAAAACAGCCGTCAATAAAACATTTCTTTTTTTTAAAATCATTTCTCTGCTTTACCTATTATTTCAAATTAATGGCCGTGCTGAGCATACTGTCTGCGGTTTCAATTGATTTGGAATTGGCCTCATAGGCTCTCTCGCCTGCAATCATGGTGACCATCTCTTCAACAATATCAACATTGGAGCCTTCAAGATAATTATTCAGTACCGTTCCAGCACCATCTTCTCCTGGAGTTCTCTCTGTTGCATCTCCAGAGCCTTCTGTCGCTCTGAAAAGATTATCTCCCACAGCAAAAAGACCGGCATCATTCACAAAAGTGCTGATTAAAACTTCTTCGGTTGCAAGAATATCCTCTTCTGCACCATAAGCAGTCAGTGTACCATCATTTTCAAGGGTAATTGTTATGGCCTCTTCAGGCAGTGAGATTTCAGGTTGCAGGCGATCCCCCGATGATGTGGTGATAAATCCTTCACTGTCCAGGGTAAAATTACCTGCCCGGGTGTATAAATCTTCATCACCATGAATCACCCTGAAAAACCCTTTGCCCTGGATTGCAAAATCCAATTGATTACCCGTATCAATAAAATCCCCCTGGGTGAACAGTTTTTGAACACCGGAGGGTTTGACTCCCATACCCACCTGGATCCCTGTTGGTACCTGGCCTCCTCCCGGAGTCGTCTGGCCGGCGACCTGCATGGTTTTATATATAAGATCTTCAAAATTTGCTCTGGACTTTTTAAATCCAGTCGTATTAACGTTGGCAAGATTATTTGCCACAACATCAGCCTGCATCTGCTGTGCATGCATTCCTGTTGCTGCAGACCAGAGTGCACGTATCATAAATAATATCTCCTTATCTCCTGTATTTCTAAATAAGCGATCTTGACCAAAACTATGGATGACAGACTGATCATTGCCACTATCTTGGTTTTCCGACATCATTAATCACTTTTGAATCCATTTCATCAAATGTCATCATTGATTTAGAAAATATTTCAAACATTCTGTGGTAATCAATCATACGAACCATCTCATCCACCACTATAATATTTGATTTTTCAACAGCCCGATGCTGAACAACAACCTGTTCTGCGGGAATCTCATCCGTAGTAGCACCTTTGTAGGACAACAGATTTGCACCACTCCTCTCTATTTTTCTCAAATCTTCAAAAGTCACAATATCAAGGGTGCCAATGACCTCTCCTGCAAGGGTTATCTCTCCATTTTTACCCACTGCTAAATCCTGTGCAAAATTGTCCCCATCAATTGCAATGGCACCTGCCTGCCCCATAACAAAATTACCATTCTGATCCACAAGAATACCATTGTTATTGAGAGTAAAATTTCCATTTCTTGTGTATTTTATACCTTCCTGAGTCTCTATTTTAAAAAATCCTGTGCCTGAAAGTGCAAAATCAAGAGGGTTCCCCGTTGTCAATACATCCCCTTGGGAAAAATCTTTATTCACCTGAGCTTTAAATGCACTGTCAAAGCTCAGCGTATCTTTTTTAAAACCAACCGTATCCGCATTGGCAAGATTATTTGATACGGCTTCAAGTTTTCTCTCCTGCCTTAACCCTCCCTGAACAGGTCTGGTCATTTCAAGAATCATCTCTGCTGCTTCTCCTCTTATTTGTAACCTTCCGGCTGCAACTGCATAAAACCCAAAGGATAGATAATACCCTCAAACCGTGTTTTTCTTTTCGGGTGATCCATCCTGCTCCTGCCATGGGTCTTGCAATATAAATGCCATGTACCTCTACAGAAGAATCTATATAATAATATGAATATTTATTACCGGCTGTATGACAGGAAACATTGTAAAAAGCCTTTTATAGCATGCAATGCAGCAGGTGATAATTTAAAATGAAACTTGAAGATTATAAACCATCGCAATCATAAAAACAGGATCGTTTTGTTTTCCGCCAAAAACCCAACAGTGAAAATAATTAATATTTGACATCGGCAGAAAATTTTTCCTACTTGAAAATATTATTCAGGACTGCCTGGAAGATCGTTTTGAATTCATGGCGTATACAAAAGCGAGAAGTTCTGCCACTGCTACATAAATTTCAGAAGGGATTTCTTCGTTGATTTCAAGGGATGACAAAACCTCTATAAGATCTGGATCATCTTTTATGGGAATATCATGTTTTTTTGCAAGTTCAATGATTTTACCTGCGACTTTGCCTTTTCCTTTGGCAGTGACTTTTGGTGCACTCTCTTTGTTGCGGTCATACTGTATGGCTACTGCTTTTTTTCTTTTTTTATCCATTTAATTTTAGATCACAAGATTTACAATTCTATCATCACCTGTTTTTATCAGGGCTTCGATCAAACTGCCTGGATCCAATTCCACTTTACTGACTGTTTTGCACTCTATTTGAACAGCACGATATTCAATCTTTGCAAGCCGGGTTTTCAATTCAGGAATCATTGATTTCACAAACTCACATGTATCACTGTTCTGGAGCAGGAATTCTCCTGAGATATCCTTTTTCAATATTGAAAAATCTGCTCTTACCGGACCCAGTTCACTCATATCCAGTAAAAAAGAGATATTCACGATTTTATCACTATCTTTTTGCCTGTTTTTATTTTTATCTCCGGTCTCTATTAGAAGCTGCCCAAAGCTGAAGGTGGATTCACTGAAAATCGGAAACGGAAGCAAAAATCGGCCAGAATCTGAACTTTGATGATTCAGCAGTTGGAAATTCTCCATGGTCTCCAGAAATAAGGATGCCATTTTTGCTGAGCCTGTTTTCAGGGGATTTTGTGCGCCCGCCAGAAGTTCCTGGAGTATACTGCCTTTAATGTCCTGTTTTAAAAGATTATTCATGATAATCTTAATGTCTTCATCTGATTTTGAACCTGATAAAATATTTACAATTTTATTTTCAAATGTAATACCGCTTTTATCTATCAGCCTGGGTAAAAAATTTTTATCGGTTTTGCCTGATTTTAAGGATATCTCATAAAAAATATCTTTAATTTTTTCCATTCTGCTGTCAGTGATATCTATTATGGAGCTGTTTTTTGAAAAAAGAGTGACCAGAGAAGAAATCTGCTTTGTTGTCAGTTTCTGAACCGGGTGTATTAGCTTTAAAACGATATCACTGCTTTGAGAAATCACCTGAAGCTGGACATCTTCGCCAGGTTTAAGCAGCATCGCTGTTTTTGCCATAATTTTCTGGTTACCCACCAGAATAAGTGCCTTTCCATTGGGCATCCGTTGTAAAATTTTTGCTTTAACTATCTGGTTGTTTTTAAATCCGGGAAGGTTTTGTTTATTGCTGCCTTCATCTTTAATGAGCATCTGGGAAGATGAGATATGGATGCCTGAAATCATCTGCCATTTTTCTCCATTGCAACAAACTTCTTTTTTAAATCAATAACCAGAAGGACTTCGCCTTTTGGAATCGATAGTTTCTGAGCAATGGTATCTGCATCAAAACTTTGATTATACATATTGATTATCTGATTCTGCTGATCAAAAACCGCAGAGGCAGAAGATGATGGTAAGCTTTTCTGGTTCTGCTTCTCTCCCATCTTTTTTTGAAGTGCATCTGCCCGGGACAAAAGAAGATTGATACTTATAATCCTGGAATCCAACGCATCGTTCAACTCTTTTATTAACCTTTTTTTCTCTTTTATCTGTCCATCAAATGTTATAGCAACTTTTTCTGACTCTTTGACAAGAGGTTCAATGACCCCAACGATATCACCTGCAGATTCTGATGCCGTTGTGAAATATTCTGAATGGACATCCCTGTTTTCCTTGACCCGGTCATCGAGGTCCATGCGATTTACTTTTTTAATCAGAAAAAATAAAAAGAGAGTAAAAATAAAATTAATTAAAAAAAGTATTGAAATCCAGAATTCTATTGACAACAGCTCTATCATACTGTTGTATCCAGAAGGCTTCCTGATGAATCAGTATCCTGATCCATCTCTCTTGATTTTCTTTTTTTTTTGGCTGCTTCCAACAGTTTTTTTCTTCTTAATGCCTCTTTCTCTCTTTTGGATTTAAGTTTTTCTGACTCTTCAGCTCCCTGGACAACACTGCCCTGGACAAGCTCATTGACTTTCTGCTCTGCTGCTGCCTGTTCTGGAGAAGGTTTGGGTGTATTGGTCTGATGTATTAACTCCTGGGCAGTTCCAGATTGCTGAATAACAATATTATGGCCAGGTACGGTTGTCATTTTAAAAACCGCCTTTTTAACTTGCTTTAAAAGATTGGAAACTCACCCGGTCAATATAGGTAACCGGTAATATTTTTTTCAAAGCAGTTTCAACTCTCCATAAAATATCTTCTTCTGTGAGCTGATCACGCTCCTTGGAAGCAAGGCTTTTATTTATGGAATCGTAAATCAGATCCCTGTAGAATGATAAATTACTATTTATTTCATCATATGCTCTTTGATCAGAATAATCAATGGAGACATCGGCAGTGACATATGCCATCTCTTTTGACAAGTCAGATGCCAGTATGACAAAATCCTTTAGAACCATATTCCCTGCCTGATCGGTATTGCCACTCTCTGTCACATCAATTTCCACGGTTTCAACTTCAATCTCCCTTAACCTCTCAACAGCATATTCTCCCATGGTATCTTCTGTTTTATCTGGTGTTTTATCTGGCGCTCCTGTAAAAAAGAGAAAATAAACCGCAGGAACGATAATACCTGTGACAATCAATGCAGAAGCTGAGGCAATTACAAATTTTGATTTATACCATTTGCTTCTGCTTTCTGTATCATCCTGATCTTCCCCGCCACCATTTTCAAGAATAACCTGATCGTAATCTTCTCCAAGGAAATCGTCATCCTCATCTTCTTCATCATCAAGCAGAAGCGCATCAATATCATCCTGGGCAATATCTGCCACATCACCAAGGATATCTTCATCTTCCTGATCTGCTGACATTAAAAGCGTATCAATATCATCCTGGGAGATGAGAAGGTCATCATCCTCATCTTCTTCATCATCAAGCAGAAACGCATCAATATCATCCTGGGCAACATCTTCCACATCACCATGGATATCTTCATCTTCTTCCTGGTCAAGCAGCATGTCGTCGGAATCAGGTTCTGAGAAATCTTCAGAAGTGATATCTTCTGATATCTCTTCTTTCTCTTCATCCGGTTTATCAGTCGATTCTGTTTCCGGTTCAATTTTGCTTTCTGCTTCTGGTTCTTCATCCAACACGACGGGTTCTGTTGACGATTGAGTTTCAGATTCCTTTTCAGGTTCGGGTGCATTACCAGAATCATTAATTAAATCATCTATAGTTTCCTGGGCAACAAGACACTCCTGGACATCCAGAGATTCAGACGCTTCAATCGTGTGGTCATCCTCTCTGCTGTTATCCTTTGCAACGGGTTCCTCTTCATCACTATCGGAATCTGATAAATTGGAATTCATCAGGTTATCAATATCATCCTGGGAGATAAGTTCCATAACATCATCGTCGTCATCTTCACCCCCTGGATCATCATCAGAACCTGAAACATCCGTGTTCATCATTTTGTCAATATCATCCTGAGAGAACTCACCGACATCGTCTTCAGATTCTTCAGTATCAGGTAAACTGAAATTCATCAGGCTGTCAATATCATCCTGGGAAAGCTCTCCGAGCTCCTCAACAGAATCTGATTCACCTGATGAGAGTTTCTCTTCTGCATCCTCAATGGCAGAGGAATCTAAAAGCTTATCGATATCACCCTGGGATATTAAACTATCTTCTTGTGTATCTGGATCAGACATTTAATGACCTCTCTTTTTTAAATCAGGTATCAAAATAATCCTGAAGTCTGCTTTTCAGTTTCACAAGAACCGCTGTATGGATCTGACATATTCGCGACTCTGTCAACGAAAGGACTTCACCAATCTCTTTTAATGTCAACTCATCATAATAATAGAGTGACACGACCAGCTGCTCTTTTTTGCTCAACGTCTTAATGGTTTTTGCCATAACAGATTTCAACTCTTTTTTGTCAAAGCAGGCAGCAGGATCATCTCCCCCTTTAATAGTCGATTGAAATCTTGTCTTGGAGTATGTATCCTTTTTCTTTGTTTTGATAAATTCATCCAGACTTAATACAGATGCGCCATGAATGCTTGTGAGCATATCATAATAGCTTTCAAGACTGACACCAAGCTCTTTGCAGATCTCCTCATCTGTTGCAGCGGCTCCTTTATGGTCTTCAATTGCCTTGACCGCCTTGCTGATATTCTGGATTTTCTTTCTCATGGATCTCGAATAGGTATCCATACTCCTGAGTTCATCAAGTATGGACCCTTTTATCCGATACTGGGCATAAGTTTTAAGACTCACATGTTTTGAAGGATCAAATTTATCCACCGCATCGATAAGGCCCAGAGATCCTGCTGAAACCAGTTCGTCAAAAAAAACAGTAGATGGAAGACGGATGGCAAATCTTGCCGCAATATGCTTTACAAGATAAGAATACTCAACAATAGAGTTTTCACGCCATTTTTCCCATTGCGCCTTATTTTTCCAATCACGATTTTTCATAAACCAGAATCGACATCCTTTTTCTAATTTACTGCCTGAAACACCTTATTCATAAAAAAGGTTAAACTACCATTTGAATTGCTCCTTGCAGGAGTGTTCCCAAGATTTAAAGCGATCGATTCAATGGCTTTTGCAGCCATTGAATCTGGAAAATTATCCATGACCAGTCCCCGTTTCTGAACGGCTGTCTGCAGTTGCCTGTCAAAAGGGATATGGCCTGCATATTCCAATACAACATTGTTCAGATATTTATCAAGTGCTGCACTCAGACTTGCATACACTTTTTTTGCCTGGTCAGCTGAATCAACCATATTGACAACCAGTTTAAAATATTTTGTGCCATACTGTCCTGATAAAACCTTCATCATTGCATAGGCATCAGTTATTGATGTCGGCTCTCTTGTGGCAATGATCACACACTCATCGCAGGCAGAGTTAAAATATAATACATTTGATGAAATCCCAGCCCCTGTGTCCACAAAAATTATATCAGCCTGATCAGACAGGGTTTCAAACTCACTTAAAAGATTGAGTTTTTCACCTTCATTCAGTTGCGTCAGTTCAGCAAAACCCGAGCCGCCTGGAATAATCTTAATCCCATGATCTGAAGTAACCATTACCTGGTCCAGTGTTTTTTGGGAGTAGATTATATGCTTTATATTAAATTCAGGACGAAGATTGAAAATAATATCAATATTGGCAAGACCTACATCTGCATCAATAATCACAACCCTTTTACCCATACGACACAAGGCAACAGCCAGATTACCCACCAGATTGGTTTTACCAACCCCGCCCTTACCGCTGGTAACCGCTATCACCCGTGGAAGCGTGTTTGTTTTTGATGCCATATCTGCTTTTCTCCTTGAAAGCGTTTGCTCTTTGACGACTTTATGCAGTCCCTGTGCCTGATTCAAATGTCAGCTCCTATTATCCTTTTCCCAGGATTATCTTGAGCAATCTTGCGCTATCCGGGACAATCAAATCCTCTGGAACTCTCTGCCCATTTGTAATTAAAGAGACAGGCAGCCTGGTGTCACATACCTGATCCAATATTTTTCCACATCTTCTTGTCTCATCAATCTTTGTAAATACAACCGTATCCGGATTAAAAACTGAAAATGCAGATACGGCTTCTTTTATAATAGTAGATTCCGAGGTAACACTCAAGACCAAATGAGTAGAAATCGCAAAGTCAGTCTGAATAAATTGTAATATTTCATCAATTTTTGATTTATCAAAGTGGCTGTGACCTGCCGTATCTATCAACACCATATCCATTGATCTCATCTGGTCAAA
>CAYZCC010000047.1:0-296 GCA_964476805.1 uncultured Desulfobacula sp. | reverse complement strand
GCAATTGTTGTTGTTTTGCCAACCCCGGTTGGGCCTACAAAAGCAGCCACATGGGGGACACCTGAGCTGTTATCTCTATTGAAAAAATCAAGGGTATTCATTTTATCCAGACATTGTCTCATTACATGTTTTTTTAAAGATTTAATTTTTGAACCCGGGTCTAAATTTTTATCCATCTGCAGGCTTGCTGTTTTTATAATATGACTTGCCTTTGTTTCACTGACACCGGCCCTTAAAAGTGAAGCAAGAATACCAACCGATTCAAAATGGTTGCAGACCATATTATGCATGCCATT
>CAYZCC010000046.1:5233-12413 GCA_964476805.1 uncultured Desulfobacula sp. | reverse complement strand
AACTTTCCTAAAATGGTTTTAAAATCTCTTTTAAATAATGCCCTGTATAACTTTTTGAAGAGCAGGCAATTTTTTCAGGGGGTCCTTGTGCCACAATCTCTCCTCCGCTGCTGCCTCCTTCTGGTCCAAGGTCTATTATCCAGTCAGCTGTTTTAATGACATCCATATTGTGTTCAATAATGATTACGGTGTTGCCTGCTGCTGTTAAGCGGGAGAGCACTTTTAAAAGCAGCCTGACATCCTGAAAATGCAGCCCGGTGGTTGGCTCATCAAGAATATAGAGGGTTTCACCGGTATCTCTTTTGGCAAGTTCCCTGGCAAGTTTAATCCTCTGGGCTTCCCCTCCTGAAAGTGTGGTGGCTGCCTGGCCAAGTTTAATATAGGAGAGTCCCACATCCATCAAGGTGTTTAAAATGTTTGTAATTTTCGGATGTTCGGAAAAGAGCTCTTTCGCCTGCATCACTGAAAAATTCAAGATGTCAGATATGGAGTGATCCCTGTATTTTATCTCAAGGGTTGCCCGGTTGAATCTCCTGCCGCGGCAGACTTCACACGGGACAAAAACATCTGCAAGAAAATGCATCTCCACCTTGATATGGCCGTCACCCCTGCATGCCTCACATCTGCCGCCTTTGACATTAAAAGAGTATCGTCCCTTTTTATATCCCCTTGCCCTGGATTCAGGCAGTTTGGCAAAAAAATCCCGGATCGGGTCAAACACCTTGGTATAGGTTGCAGGATTGCTCCTTGGCGTCCTGCCAATGGGTTTTTGGTCAATATTGATGATTTTATCCAGGTGGGTGAGCCCTCTGATTCTGTCATGCCTGCCCACGGTTATCTTTGAATTATGGAGCTTGACTGCAAGGGCTGGATATAAAATCTGATTAATCAGGGTTGACTTTCCAGCACCAGATACACCTGTGACTGCTATTAAAAGCCCCAGAGGTATCTTTACATTTATGTTCTGCAGATTGTTCTCCGACGCTTTGACAATGGTGACCCATCTGCCCCCACTCTCTTCAGGACTTTTTCTTGTTTTGGGAATTTTTATCTGCTCTCTTCCGGTTAAAAACCTGCCAGTTATGGATACGGGATCTGCCTTGATCTGACCCGGAGTTCCCTGGGCGACAATCTGTCCGCCAAGATGCCCAGCTCCTGGGCCTATATCAACTATCCAGTCTGATTTTTCCATGGTTTCCCTGTCGTGCTCCACTATGATCAGGGTATTGCCGATATCCCGCAGATGGTGAAGCGTATGCAGCAGTTTGATATTATCTCTCTGGTGCAGGCCAATGGAAGGCTCATCCAAAATATATAAAACGCCGGTGAGTTCAGATCCAATCTGGGAGGCCAGTCTGATTCTCTGGGATTCACCGCCGGAAAGAGTGGGACCGCTTCTGTCCAGAGATAGGTAATCAAGACCCACATTCACAAGGAATCCCAGCCGGTCTGATATCTCTTTTAATAACTCTTCAGCAATGAGTTTTCTGTTTCCTGTCAGTTTTAATCCATTAGCAAATTCAAATGCCTGTTTGATCGTCATGGCTGTCATATCAATAATGGATTTTTCCTTAATATGAACATTGAGAATTTCGTCTTTCAAACGTTTGCCCTGGCAGGCTGGACAGGTATCTGCTGTCATAAATTCGGAGTAATATTTTTTCTGGCCTTCCGAGTGGGTGGCTTTATACCGTCTCATAAGGGTGTGCACCAGACCTTCGTGTGTTCTTGTAAATTCACCCTGAAATTTTTCTGAATGCCAGTTGACTCTCATCTCTTTTGTTCTTGAACCATATAAAAGCAGGTTTTTATCTTTTGGGGAAAGGTTTTTCCACGGCAGGTCAAAATCAATTCCCCACTGGCTCTCCATGGCTTTAAACTGGCTCATGCCCCAGGAGTTATCATTGTTATACCTTGGCTTTTTTAAAAAAAAATTCTTCCAGGGCAGCACCGCCCCCTTTCTGATGCTCAAATCCTGATCCGGTATCATCTTGTTTACATCCATGGAGAGAAGTGTCCCAATGCCATTACAGTCTGGACACATGCCCAGGGGTGAGTTAAAAGAGAAAATCTGGGGAGTCAGCTCTGGATATGCAATGCCACAGCAGGATCTGGATTCACTCATCTTTAAATCTTCTCTGCCGGCCATATGAACAATGGTCTGCCCGGATCCAAGCTTCAAAGCACTCTCCACTGAATCTGTCAGACGTTTTTCAAATTTTTTATCATTTTTGATCTTCAGGCGGTCCACAACAACTTCTATGTAATGCTTTTTATTTCTGGCAAGCGCCTGGACATTTTCAAGCTCCTGGACCACTCCGTCAACCCGGACTCTGGCATATCCCTGTTTTTTAAGATCTCCAAGCCTCTCTTTGTGTTCTCCTTTCCGGTTTTCCACAATGGGAGCCAGAATCAGAATCTTTGAATTTTCAGGCAGCGCCATGATCTGGGACACCATGCTCTGGGCACTGCCCTCTCCCACTTTTTTCCCACATTTACAGCAGTACTGGGTTCCAATTCTGGCAAACAATACCCTTAAATAGTCATAGATTTCCGTAATGGTTCCAACAGTGGATCTCGGGTTTTTGCTTGCGGCTTTCTGCTCGATGGCGATGGTGGGGGAGAGACCTCTGATGGTATCATATCTTGGCTTCTCCATCTGTCCGATGAACTGTCTTGCATAGGAGGAGAGGGACTCAACATATCTTCTCTGCCCCTCTGCAAAAATGGTATCAAAGGCAAGACTGGATTTGCCAGATCCTGAAACCCCTGTAAAGACGACCATTTTCTTTTTAGGGACATCGATATCAATATCTTTGAGATTGTGCTCTTTTGCGCCCTTGACAATGATTCTGTCAAGCTCTTTGGAGTTTATAACACCTTCTGCTGCCAAACCTGCTGGGCCGCCCTCTTTCATATTTTCTATTCCTGGGTGACAGTTTCTTCATTACGTTTTGTATTTACGCTTAAAAATCGCTTCCGCTTCTAAAGTACCAATGAGAACCAGCTGGTCTTTAGAAAGAAGCGGAAGTGTTGGATCCGGAGTCGTAATAATAGTTTCTGGAGTTCTGAAACCGATGACTGAGCAGCCGGTTTCTTCTCTTATTTCTGCGGTTTGAAGCGTTTTGCCGACAAGACTCTGGCCAATGGGAACAGTAAAAATATTCAACCCTTCAGAGTAAATAGACGCTTCTTCCGGGTGCAGTTGGTCCATGATGGCATTGGCACACATGGTTGCATAGGATAAAACCAGATCCCCTCCTGCGGTATGCAGTTTGGGAACATTATGCTGCTCTTTGGCACGGCTGATTATCTGGAGGCTGGGATTAATCTGCCTGCAGTAAAAGGTAAGATAGATGTTCATGGCATCGTCATGGGTCGTGATGATAACCGACTTGGCTTTGTCAATCCCTGCTCTTTTCAACGTATTAATATCAGCGGCATCCCCATTAATACAATTTTTGTGCTTTTTAGCCGTCCCCTTATTTTTTTCCACCATTATATACTCGTGGTTATACAACTTAAGAAATTCTGCAGCCGCTTTACCCACCCGACCGCCGCCAAGAATCAGGACAGGTATTTCCAAAACAGCTGGATCTATATTTTTTGTATATAAAGAATCATATTCATCCAGATCTTCCTGAGAGCCCGCCAGAAGAAGAATGGTTGATTTATCGATCCGTATATCAGGTGCTGGTGGTTTATAAACACCCCGCGCCCAGATACCGACAATATTCACTCCTGTTGTCTTCCTCAATTGTGTTTCAACAATTGTTTTTCCCACCAGGGATGTATCTGCAGCAAGGGTCTCAGCAATATAAAAATCTTCAAACTGGCTAATAATATGGGTACCCAGCAAACCGCCCATGGTCCTTTTGGCAAGATCAATACCCAGCATATCCATAAATTGGAAAACCCGCATATTTTCTGGAAAGTTGAGAATATCCAGGCTATTTATGTGATCGCAGCTTGTAACAATGGGTACACGCTTATTGATCTCTCTTATTGTAAAAGAGGTGTTGGTATTTGTGAGATCATCGCTTAGCGCAACAATCATGGCCGCATCATGGACACGGATACGTTCATATGTTTTCTGATCGTCAGGAGCACCCAGAACAATCCTGTAACCGCTGTCGTGAAGATCCAGTGCTTCCTGCAGATCATTTACAATCAACACATATTCATAACCGAGCTTTGTCAGCTTTTTCACCAGCTCTTGAGTGGTTACGCTCATATGGGTTATGATGATATGATCTTTTGTATCTTCAGGGAGTTTTTTGGGTGCGCGCGCCTTGGACTGGGCATCCAGCCAGGGCGCATAAAAAAACTGGATAAAGGAAAAAGGCAGCACGATCAACAGGAGCACAATGCCTGAAATCAGAACCAGGAGAGTAAAAAAAAGACCCAGATCCGAATGAAAGGTGATGTCCCCAAATCCCAGGGTGGACATCACTGTGAGTGTCCAGTAAAAGCCGGTTATCCAACTGAACTTTCTTCCTTCTGCCTCCATGAGAAAGTGAAAGATAACAGAGTAGATGGTGATGATAATCCCAAGAAAAACAAAAAATTTAAACAGGAGTGCAACATTTCTTTTTGTGGCTCTGTTCTGAAAAAAATAGAGGAGTTGGACGACGAGAAATTTCATTGATCCAGTCTCGAAAAAAGGAGGCGGGTAAGCCTACTCTCTTTGAAAAGTTATTTCAGGTTTGTCCCAAAGCATTAAAAATAAAATCCAGTGCCTTTTATACGTCCTGACAGGAGTTAAAAGCTTAAGATACAAATACACCCATATGCACTTGTAACAGGAGGACCCGCTCAAGTCAAGATCTATTCTCAGGACTTAAGTTTAATATGCTGAATAAAAAAATCCCGAAATTCATCTTCACGATGGCTCACGTAAAGAATGGTGCAAAGCTTTTTCCCGGCAATCTCTGCTAAAAAATCAAGAATGACATTTCGATTGATTTCATCAATCCCCTGAGTGGGTTCGTCCAGGATAAGCAGTTTCGGCAGTTTGATCACTGCCCGGCTGATGAGCACCATCCGCTGGTTTGAATGTGAGAGATCCCTGAAACTTTGATCTGCCTGCTCTTTTAAATTGATTCGCTCAAGCCATTTTAAAGCTTCTGCCTCTTGATAACGGGTATAGGAGCGGTATATTCCTGTGGAATCAAAATAACCTGAAATCACACACTGCAGCACGCTGCACGGAACATGATAACTCCGGTGCAGTTCAGGAGTGACAATCCCCATCTCCTTTTTCAAATCCCATATTGATTCTCCTGAACCTCTCTGGATTCCAAATATTCTTAAGTCATTCTGATAACAGGCATGGTGATCTCCTGAAATTATTTGAAGCAGGGTGGATTTTCCAGATCCATTTGGCCCGGAAACCAGCGTATGATCCCCGGCCCTGATTGTCAAAGAGAGGTTTTTAAATACAATTTTCCCACTGTATCCGGCAAAACCGCTGTTTAGATAAACAAGTTCCTGATCAGGGTGTGTTTCAAGGGTCAGATTTTTACCTGTTATTAAATCACTGGCAGAGACATTAAAGCTTCTGGTATGTTTCCATACTTTTTCAGGCAGCTTTGCCATTACTTCATCTTTTTGACCCTGAAAGGATAAATTATAATTCTCCATGATACCCATATGAGTGGAAAAAGAGGGGATATCATCTCGGTTCCGGATAAACAGAATCAGAAGGATCTTTTGCTGGTGCAGTTGATGGAGAGCCGTGTTCAACTCCCTGCAACTATGGATGTCCAGCCCGTCAAATGGAGACTCAATCATGATACAGGATTTATGCTTTGTAAATTGAGATAAAAGGAGCAATTTTCTGGCCTGACCACTGCTCAACTGTCGATATCCCTTATCCAGACAGGATGTCAGCCCAAAGGCCTTGACCAAATCTGAATGTTTTTTTATATCTGAAAGAAACTGCTTTGCCGGCGTGCCCGGATCAATTTTACCTAAAAAGTCGGTCTCATCTTTTTTCAGCTCTGACTCATAAAGTGCCTGCTGCATTTTAAATGAAATAATTCCTGGATTTTCTGGAAGATCCAGAATATCTGCTGAAACGGCTTTGACGCCGCCTGACAGAAGCTGGAAAAACGCTTCCATGCCGGATTGATTCCCACCGAAAATTACCCAGCACTCCCCTTTTTCAGGGGCAAACTTTTTCACAAAAAGTGAATCGGTTCTCAAATTAATAATTTTCATATCTCTTTTAAGCCAGTAAACTGCAGGCAATTTATACGTGAGTTCTAACGCACCATTATGGCAAAC
This sequence comes from uncultured Desulfobacula sp., assembly GCA_964476805.1. GTDB lineage: Bacteria > Desulfobacterota > Desulfobacteria > Desulfobacterales > Desulfobacteraceae > Desulfobacula. The sequence continues at coordinate 6,125 of CAYZCC010000046.1, read as the reverse complement.
CTGCTACACTCAGAAACGCAGAACACTCTATTTTCTGGTCATAATCTAAGAACATGCTCAAACTTGGCTTTGGAGAGTTGGCTTTATTAGAAGTTGAGAAGGGAACAAACCGGTTCAATGAAATATTTGCTGCCCATGAAAATTGTGTCAGGTATTATTCTGATATCTTTTATTCTTTCAGCCCAACCGGCTTCCCCAGGATCTCAGACCAGATAACAGCATTCTGCAGGGGATTGGATCTAAAAACATATTCTGACCTGTCCATATGCTGCATTACCGGCTTTTTGTCTGATAAAGACTTCTTGATATTCTGTCTGTTTATATCGTCTGCAGGCTCTTTTACTGCAGCAGTATGCGCAGAGGACTGCGCTTCTGGAATTTCAGGTTCAGGTACTCCAGGTTGAGTCGGGACAAAAACATCTTCCGGGTCAGGACTCTCAAAATCGTGGGGTGATATCTCATCTTCTGAAAATCGACCCCACTGAGAATCCTGGCGGCCCTCTTTCTGCCTCTGCTGAAGGTTCTGCTGCTCAGGTCCCCTGATAAACCTCTGGATTCTCTGACCGATGGTGTCAACTACAGATGGTTTTTTTTTGATTTTTTTTGGCTTTTTATCCTTTTTCTTTACCGCCTTAAACTTCTTTAAAATACCCGGCAGAACAAAAAACAGAATAATAAAAAGAAATGTTATGATTGAATCTAAATCCATTGGCTGCTTCCCTGTTCAAATATGAATTTACCGACCGGGCGATCGAGACCCGGCCGGTAAAGTTTTTATTTCTCAGAATCCTTTGGGTCAGATTCAGATGTGGCAATCTGATCTCTCATCATGGTATCTGCTGAGATATTCTTCATTCGATAGTAATCCATAATTCCAAGGTTGCCGCTTCTG
>CAYZCC010000046.1:976-5223 GCA_964476805.1 uncultured Desulfobacula sp. | reverse complement strand
CTTCGGAAATTGCAAGGGGTACCTGGGCCTCTGCCTCCACCACCTTGGCCCGCATCTCCCTGACCCTGGCTTTCATCACCTGCTCCTGGGCATATGCCATTGCCCGCTTCTCTTCAGCCTTTGCCTGGGCAATTTTCTTATCTGCTTCTGCCCTGTCCGTCTCAAGTTCTGCACCGATATTTTTACCCACATCCACATCTGCAATATCAATGGAGAGGATTTCATAGGCAGTTCCAGCATCCAGACCCTTTTTAAGAACTGTTCTTGATATCATGTCTGGATTTTCCAGCACCTGTTTATGGGTGTTGGCTGATCCAATTGTTGTCACAATACCCTCTCCAACCCTTGCAAGGATGGTTTCTTCACCTGCACCCCCCACAAGGCGGTCAATGTTTGCCCGAACCGTCACCCTTGAAATTGCTTTCAACTGGATACCATCCTTTGCCATGGCAGCCACTATAGGCGTTTCAATAACTTTTGGATTAACAGACATCTGTACGGCTTCAAGCACATCTCTTCCGGCAAGATCAATGGCAACCGCACGGTTAAAGGCAAGTTCAATATTGGCCTTGTCCGATGCAATAAGCGCCTGGACAACACGGGAAACATTACCGCCTGCAAGATAGTGGGATTCAAAGTCATCTGTGGGGATATCAATCCCGGCTTTAACCGCCATGATTTTGGATTCAACAACCAGCTTGGGAGGAACTTTCCTGAACCGCATGAAAATAATATTGACCAATCCGACCCTGGCACCTGAAACCAGTGCCTGAACCCACAAGGTAATATATGAAAAAATAAAATAGAACAGGACCAGGCAGATAATACCTGCAATAATTATTAAAATAAACATCATATCCATTTAAATCTCTCCTTTATAAAATGGCTTCAACAACAATTCGATTGCCTGACACACCGGTCACGATAACCGGTGTGCCCACCTCAATATACTCTCCATCTGTCACCACATCCACACGCTGTGAATGAATCTGTGCCATGCCTGCCGGCCTGAGATCAGTGACCGCTTCTCCTTTCATGTCTATATAGGCTTCAAATTTCTCCTTTTGAGAGATCACGCCATTATGCTTTGACAACTCTCTTTTTAATGCCAGGGGAGATTTTGCCAGAAGTTTTATTCCTGCAACAACAATAAGAGGAACGAGGATGATGTCTGTGCCTGTAAATACAATGCCTGCTGTTGTGGACAGAGTGGTAAATACGATGTACAAAGAGTAGGACAAAACGCCAAGTGCAATAACACTTAATATCCCCAGGGATGGTATAAAAATTTCAACAATAATGAGCAGAATCCCAATCATCTGGAGTAAAACAGGTACGATATAGGCTTTCATTTTAAAATCTCCTCAAATAAAGGTCTCCAGCCAGGCACTAATTTTTCTCAGGTCTTACAATAACACGATTCTGGTCTATTTTGTCAATTATTATAGATTCCCCTTGGGCAATAAATTCACCCCTGGCAATGGCATTCACTCTTTTGTTGTTTATCATTACCTTTCCCGAGGGTCTTAAAAATGTATGCGTAACGCCGGTATCACCCGCTTTCAAAGACAGGACTGCTGCATCGCCCACATGAGAATTCTTTAAATCTGCTTCAAGATACGGCCCTTTAATTATTTTTGAAATATTTGGCAGAACAAACCGTATTAAAAACAGAGAGATGAGCAAAGCAAAGAGGAAACAGCCTGAAACCAGTGCCAGATTCTTCATGAGTAAAGCTTTCTCCCAGGGCAGTGCCGGGTCAGGCATGACAAAACCCTGGAAAGAGAGGACAAGGCCTGAAGCAATTATTAAGAGACCCACTGCCCCGGCAATGCCGAACCCCGAAAGAACAAACATCTCCACACCCAGCAGAAGAACGCCGATGAGCAGTATCAATAACTCTGTGTAGTCTGCCAGCCCCACAAGATACTGGTTGAAAAAAACCAGTCCGAGCAGGATGATACCGGCAACTCCAGGCAGTCCGAATCCCGGTGCTTTTATCTCTGTATAGAGAGCGCCGATTCCCATTAACACCATCACGGGCAGAAAAGGCTGTAAAAACCTGACAAAACTCTCTGACCAGGATTCTTCCATGGTGACAATATCAACTGATTCATAACCGGCAAAAGAGAGGGCCTCCTTTATACTCTTTACACTTTTTGTTGAGAATTTAAGATCAAAAGCTTCTGCATCATCCATGGTTAAAAGCTCACCTTTGGCAACAATTGTCTTTTTGAAGCTTATTTTCTCTTTTTCCGCATCAGTAAAATCATCCCACGCTTTTTTATCTATAAATTGTGTTTTACCATCCATTACAATCTTATAGATTTCCATATCAAGGGAGACCATGGATTCTGAAAGTTTCACAGGATAGTTGTTTCTCTTTGCAAGGGCACGAAATTTTGCCCTGAGAACAGTCTGCACCTTTTCACCAGCCATTTTCTGGCCTTCCTGGGTATTGATAATGGGTGCGCAGTCTCCAATAATAGTATTATCCTTCATGAAGAGTAGATTTGAAGAGAGAGCGATCAAAGCGCCTGCGGATATCGCTCTTTTTTCCACATAGGCAATGGTTTTCCCTTTGGGTATACTAGAGACAGTGTCCACAATATCCAGAGCGGCATCCACCCTGCCGCCAAATGTGTCCATTTTAAACACGATCACAGCATCGGTTTCATCTTTAATATCTTCCAAAGCCCTTTTAACATAGGCGGCCATGCCAGGTTCTACAGTTCCTGAAACAGGGATAACATAAACTTTGTGTTTTTTTTCCAAAGAAAACCCAACTGCCCAGGATAGAAGAGTTATAAACCCTGCAAGGATAAAAATTAATCTGATGTCTCTTTTCATTATTTTCCCCAAAGAAAAGCAAACCCATTATTAAATTATGCTGCGATTTTTAAAATTTCCTGTTCCAACTTTTACACATCTGTTCATATTTGGCTGCAGAAATCACCTGTATACTTTAATGTATCCTATCCATATTTTTTTTAAAAGTTTTATTTGTACCTAATTTTTCAGGGTGTGTATAAAGTCACCAGACATTTTGTCTTCACATCCCCGAGACTTTTGAGTTTATGGGGAATGTTTGAATTGAATTTTATTGATTCACCGGAAATTAATTTATGCTTTTTATTATCAAGGGTCAGTTCCAGCCTGCCTTCAAGGACATAAATAAACTCCTCACCATCATGTCTGTATGCGACTAGTTTATGATATTTTTCCTGCTCTATGGTGATCTGAAATACTCTTAAATGATCTTTTTCAGCATTTGGTGTTAAGGTTTTATAAAAATAATTATCTGCCCTTTTTGTATACTCTTTTGCCCTTTGACCTGTTAAATCTTTTTTCTCATCATCATTTAGAAAAGTACCGGGATCCACATCAAAAACTTCTGACAACTGTATCAGAAAACCAACAGACGGCGTGGTTTTATTCTCTTCCACATCTTTTATAAATTCAGGAGTTCTTCCTGTTTTTTCAGCAATGTTTTCCCTTGTAAGGTTATTAAATTTTCTTAAATTAAAAAATTTTGAACCAAAATCAGAACCCTCTGCCTCACTTTCAATGATCCTTGAATCGGCCAGGGACCTCATGGTTGCTTTTTTAATCAATTTTGTTAATACAGGAACAAAAACTGCCATATCCGCTGCAATTCCAAGATTTGCCAGTTTAAATATCGAAGCATTTATATCTTTATTGATGGCAACAACAAACTTTGCTTTTGTTATGCCTGCTGTATACTGCACAGCACCGGAGGTGCCAGCGGTTATTAAAAGTTCCGGTTTTATGGTTTTCCCGGTCTGCCCGATTAATCTTTCTTCATCAATCCAGTGCCAGAATACAGGAGGTCTTGTGGCTCCCACCTCTGCGCCAAGAGCAGAAGCCAATTTTCTTATCCGTCTGAACCCTTCAATATTGCCGGCGCCGGCTCCTCCCACTACAATTTTTTTGGCTTTCTCAAGACTTTTACCTGACTGTTGTATTTTTTCTCTGGAAACAAGTTTTAAACAACACTTGACTGATGGCGCCAGTCGCATTTTATGGATACAATCTGCAGGCGCAGACGTTTCTTTTTTTTGAAAGGCATTTTTTTGAATTGTTATAAAACCCGTTCTGGAATGCGTTGAGAATCCGAGTTCTGCCATTTTTTCCCCATCATGGTAAGGGCAGACTGCAACAATTTCATTATTTTCAACTTTCAGATCAACACACTCTGCAATCATTCCTGATCCTAAAGAAAACGC
>CAYZCC010000046.1:0-966 GCA_964476805.1 uncultured Desulfobacula sp. | reverse complement strand
AGAAACAAACCAGCAGATTCAGCATCCACTGCCTGTTTTAAAAGATCAGATATCATGGCAGGGGTCAGCAGATCTTCTGCGCTGGTTTCAATGAGTAAAACAGAATCTGCACCATGCTTTAAAGCCTGCTGCGCTGAGTGTTCCACAGTCTGGAAATCATCTTTCCTGATTATTTTTCCTGGGGCTGACTCTTTCTGGACAATCATAACAAAAACAACTCTGGCTTTTGTAACGCCCTTCAGCTTAAGTGCACCAGAAATAATATCAAGGCTGTCTGAGAAACGGTCTGCATCTCTTATATCCCCATATACAAAAATATTATGGGTCCACATAATATTATCCATAAGATTATCCGATAAACCCCTGATCTGTCAGTTTATCAACAAGTGTTTCAGCCATTTTTTCAGGGGATCCTTCAAGAAATTCACAGCACTTCTCTTTTTTCACCTTGTTGAGTGCAATGATTTTTGTGGGGGATGCATTCACTCCTGTAAGAGAATGGCTCAGAGATATACTGCTGTTATCCCAGATCTCAATCTTTTTGTTTTCAAAGGTATTTTCTATTTCATAAAGAGAGGTCATTACCGTGTCAAAAGAATCAGGGCTTACTGTAAAGGCGGCAGGGCCTTTAAGTTCATATTTCTCAATATATCCATCTGCTTTTCTCTGAGCATTATAATCTGAACCATTTTTTGATAAACAGAGAATATTGGTCAAAAAGGGCAGATGTAACATCTGGGCAGTCTGGGATCCCACATGGCCGGTATCACTGTCTAAAGTTCTTGTTCCAAACAAAACAAGATCATAATTTTTAATTTTTGTTATGGCCGTTCCAAGTATGGTTGCGGTCACAAATGTATCAGAACCGGCCATGGCTTGATCACAGAGCAGAATTCCTTTGTCAGCTCCCATGGACATGGCATCATATACTGCATATTTTGCTGATTCAGGTCCCATGGTGAGAAT
>CAYZCC010000045.1:0-12506 GCA_964476805.1 uncultured Desulfobacula sp. | reverse complement strand
GCAGAATTGGATTCCCAATAATGTTGCCTTGCCCTGTAGGGAAAAAGTGAATGATAAATCCAGAAGCGGCACAGAGTGTAACCTGCTCAGCCGCAGCAGAAGATGAATCCTGAAACCAGAGCCCTGGGCCTGTAGGCGCGACAGCCTTTTCAAGACAACCCACAACAGGTGCTTTGCGACCAATTTTCTGGATATTGCCAAGTGCTTTCTCTTCAATAGTGGTCAAACCACCCTCGATATTGCCTTTCGTTGGCTGAGAGTCTGAAAGGTCACTCGTTTTGTTGTCGTCTACAATTTTGGCGTACCGGTCAAAATAGAATTGAAAATCTTTTCTCACTTCATCGTTTGCACAACGTTCCAACACTAAATGTTCGCCACCGGTTAATTCCGTAGTTTCACCAAAAAGGAGCGTGTTCCCTTTCTCATAAAGCTTGTCATATGCATTACCCACTGTCGGATTCGTTGCGATACCTGAAGTCGTATCTGATTCACCACATTTGGTGGCGATCCACAATTCACTAATATCGCACTCTGTGCGCGGATATTCACTGGCGTTATGCATAAATCCCTTGGCTTTTTTAGATGCAGCACAGATGGTGTTGTAATCCCCATACTGTTCAATTGAGAATCCCATTACTGGCTTGCCGGTTTCGGCAATACCTTCTACTATTTTGTGGGTCCACTGCGGCTCAATACCGATAACAATCACCGCGGCAACATTTGGATTGGAACCGACACCAATGAGGGTACGAAAGTGCAGATCAAGATCAGCACCAAACTGAAGACGTCCATAAGCATGGGGAAGTGCCAAGGTCCCTTTGACATTATTGGCAACTGCTTTACATGCAGAGTTGGAGAGATCATCCAAAGGTAAAATTACCACATGGTTACGAACACCAACTCGACCATTTTCACGGCGATATCCTAAAAATTTAGTTTCCATGTATTACCACCTCTTTGTCTTAACGTTATGCACATGCAGATGTTCGCCTTTATTAATCGGGGCGACAACTTTACCGATATCTGTGTTGTACTTAAGAACAGTATCTCCTTCTGCAAAATCCTTAAGGGCCACTTTGTGACCGATTGGAATATCGTTTGAAATTTTAACTTTTACTGTTTCATCCTCCTTCATGACCCAACCAGTAATTTCCTGATTGGCTTTCAAGCCCTCAACAACAACAACGCCTACACCATCTGCGGCCTCGTGTACTAAAAAATCGGGTTTCATTTTATGCCTCCAAATATTAAAATTAAGAATCGGATGTTATGACAAAATATGTTTTTGTTTGCACGGAAGTTTACACTGAATGATCATCACCGACTCATCTTTATCACACTATGGGTTAAAGCAAGGATAATGCCACAAAATAAACTCAAGTGTAACTCGCTGTTATGATATGGTTTTTGGGTGATGGGAAAAGGGGTGTTGAAAAATTAGGGCCTAATAATAATCAGGGTGTTTAATATTAGACATTTTTTTTGTTTTAGAAACAGGCGACATAACGTTCATATCAATATCAATACCGATCCATACCGGAAAAACAGTTCCATTCTACACAAGAACAATAATGATTCCAGAATATTTTTTTCAGAGTACTATATATGATGAACCTGTAAAAAGTCCGATTTTGGCAATTTTTGGGTCGTAACATACTGAAATTATATATAGCGATTTTGACATTTTTGACTTTTTACGAGACCCTCAATAATAATTCCAGAATATTTTTTCAGAGTACTGTATTCAGAGTACTATATTCAGAGTGCTATATATTGTTACTGATTTTAAAAGCAGCCGCTCTGGTTTGTTTTATGATGTCGGGGATCTTGGCTGTTGACATGGAAGCCTTGAATCCGACGACCCATATGGCAGGCGTGTAGACACCCTGCTGTTTAATGGGTGCAGCAACCGCCCGGACACCTGAAATATACTCTTCATCATCATATGCAACACCCTCTCTGCGGACCTTGTCCAACTCTCTGATATATTGTTCCGGATCAATAATCGTGTTGGCGGTGAATTGCCGCAGGGGATTTGATTTAAAATAGTTATGTAACGTTTCCTGATCCATCCTGGATAGAAACAGTTTCCCTGTTGCTCCTGCCTGCAGGGGCAGAGCTGTTCCAATGGGAGAGGTTATTTTAAAGTCTTTTCTGGATTCCACAATATCAATAATTGTTACCCTGTTACCATTCTGGATACCAAGAAAAACGGACTCCTGGCATTGCGCCATTAACCCCTTCATGACAGGGTGTGCAATATTTTTAAAATCAATTCTCTCATGGGCAGCTTTTCCAAGTTCCATCAGTGTCATGCCGATTACATATTTTTTTGAAGAGGAAATCTGTATAGTGGCCCCCTGTTCTGACAGAGCAGCAAGAATTCCATGGACAGTGCTTTTACTGAAATTGAGCAGGGATGCAATTTCACTGATTCTCAACCCCTGTGGGCTTTTTGCAATGGCATTTAGAATTGTAAATGCTTTTTTAACAATGGGTGCCTGATATTTTTTTGTCATTGCTTTTTATAATGGAATTCCTGTTAATCACGCAAGTAAAATTTTCATTGATAAAAATTGTATAAAAACATAATTTACGTAAAGAGAGAGGATTGAACATAGTTAGGTCTAAGTTTTAAGGAGCAAGGGGTGACCGGTGACGACTGAATGAAACTCGGTTTTAGAAGAAAAATATTCCTGGGATTTTTTACCCTGCTTTTGATTCAGGGTATGGTAATGTTTTTCTGGGTCAATCAGGTCATGAAAGCGGCTCTGCTGGAAGAGATCAAAAGTCATGGACACTCCACAGGGGTCAATCTCTCTGCCCGAATTGCAGAGCCCATGCTTGCCATGGATTTTTTGAGGCTGGGGCTTTTCCAGACACGGGTTCAAAAAGCGGCAGATAAAATTACAATTTGTGTTGTTGTCACCATAATACTGGCGGGTATTGTGGGGACATTTCTTCTCAATCCTGTGGTAAAAAGTATTGAAAAGCTTCATGAATCAACAGAGAGGACATTGCGGGGAGATCTTGATGTAAGGCGTGTTCCAGGTCTAAAAAGTGCGGGACCTTTTTTAAATGAACAAAAGGCCTATCTCCAGACAATTCTGGATGCGGTGCCGGATTTTATTTCGCTTCAGGATTATAAAGGACGTTTTATCTGTGTAAACAACGCTTTCTGTGAAATGCTGGATAAGGATAGACAACAGATCCTTGGCAAAACAAATAAGGAGCTCTTTCCTGAAAAATTTGCCAGGGTTTATAATAGCGAAGATCAGGCTCTTTTTGAAACGGGCGTCACCATTGTTAAGGAAAACAGATTAGAAACACAAAGAGGGGTAAAATGGCTGCATGTGGTTAAAATCTTAGTGCCTGCTTCAAATAATATGGACCAGCGTCTTGTGTGCAGTGGCCGGGATATTACCCCGCTCAAAAATGTTCAGGAGCAGCTTACCCATGCTCAGAAGATGGAATCTGTGGGACGGCTTGCAGCAGGTGTTGCCCATGAAATTAATACGCCCCTGGGTATTATCCTGGGGTATGCACAGCTGATTATGGAAGATGTCAAAGGTGACGAACTGGTATTTCAGGATGTCCAGACCATTGTCCGTCAGACAAAAAACTGTTCCAAGATTGTGAAGGACCTTCTGAATTTCTCTCGTTCAAGTAAGCGTGTGATCTCCAGATTTGATATGGATGAAGCTGTTAAAGAGGTGATTGATGTCATCGGTCATACCTTCAACCTGAACCGGGTTGTTGTTGAACATGAGTATGATGAAACCATTAATTTGTTCATGAAAGGAGATAAAGAGAAGATAAAACAGGTTTTGATCAATTTATTGACCAATGCCCTGGATGCTGTTCAGAAAAATGGATCCATAGTGGTTGAAACAAAACCGGTTAAAGCCATATCCAAAAAAAATCAAAATGGGATAGAGATATCCATATCTGATACCGGTCATGGGATTGCGAAAGAGGATATTGACAAGATATTTGAACCCTTTTATACAACAAAAGCACCTGACCAGGGAACCGGTCTTGGATTATCCGTCACTTTTGGTATTATTAAAGAGCATCATGGCACCATTAAAGCGTTTTCTCCATCAACATCGGGCAGGAACAGAGGCAAGGGAACACAATTTATTATTGCGCTGCCCCGTGATTTAAACTATACATGAGTCTATACATGAGTATGAACTGACAGGTTTTAACAGGCAATGAAGATGGGGGGATCAATATCCTTCCAAAGAGAAAAAGAGGAAGGATCAATGGCGAATATTCTCGCATTGGATGATGTATCAGATGCAGCCAATCTAATTAAACGTATTCTTGAGAGGAAGGGACACAAGGTTTTTGCTTTTTCAGAAGAGGAAGAGGCCATTGAATTTGTGAAATCCAATGGAATTGACCTTGCTGTCCTGGATATAAAATTAAAAAAGATGAGTGGCGTTGAAGTTTTAGATGAGTTAAAGAAAATTTCTCCTTTAATCAAGGTTATAATGCTTACAGGGTACCCCACCATTGAAACGGCAAGGGAGTGTCTCAGCCTGGGTGCTGCTGAATACTGTGTTAAACCCATTGACAAGGATGAACTTGAAGATAAGGTTGCACAGGTTCTTGGCTGATGGTGTTCTGTAACCGCGTGGCGCGGCATTCTCTTACCCGCCGCCTGACTTTGTGGATCGATTAAAAGCTCGATTTTTTATCAATCAAGTACCTGATTTGAATTTTTATACTGTTTTTAAAGCTGAGTGACGGAGGGGTCAGAACAAGTTCGGTCGGAACGGTGCCTGATTCTGTGAGTTTGTCCAGCCGTATCTGCTCTGTAAAAACGGTTGAAATATTTTTCAGTACCATCCCCCCGCCAGTTACCTTTATGGTTCTGGGTATGGCCTCTGCCTTTTTCATGATCAGCCCTTCAGGCAGTTTTCCGGTCCATGTGGGCTGAATGGGAAGCTGTTTTTCTATCAGGGTATCCAAAGTGATATCAAGCTCTGCGGGATCAATTTTTTTAAGTATAACCCCTGGTGGAAGCAGTATGTTTTCCTTTGTGATGGACAGTTTATTAACACCGATTGCTGCCTGGGAGAGATTCAGTTTGATATTGATCTGTTCCGGTTTTATGGAATTCATTAACGGCTTTGCACCGCTGATCAAAAGTTTAACGCTGGAAGCAGAAGAAGATAAAATTTCCATTTTTTGATCCGGATTCATGAACTCTATTGGAACTTCATGCGTTGCAAAGGTTTCAATACCTTTTGAAAAACTGAGCCATATCCCTGTGACACATAAAAGACTGATCAGACCAGCTGCAGCAAGCTCTATTGTCTGATGTCTGAATCTTTTTTGTGCATCATCGTATCCGGCATACTCTCTCAGCAATTTTTCAAGATCTGAACTCTTTTTAATAGGATAGGTCTGGCTGCCTTGAAACAGAGAGACCCTGCCTAACTCTTCTGAGACAGCAATGACCAGGGCATCTGTCAGTTCAGCTAATCCTGAGGCAGCTCTGTGCCGTGTCCCAAAAAAAGAGGGCATATCTCTTTTTTTGGAGAGCGGGAGTATGACACCTGCGTTCACGATCATATCTTCATATATTATCACTGCCCCATCGTGCAGCGGGTTGTCTGGCCAGAAAATACTTACAAGCATTTCCCTGGACAATCTGCCGTCTATCGGAATCCCTCCTTGAACAAAACTTTCCAGGTTTTGTTTCACAGGAAGTACAATTAAAGCCCCAATTTTCTTTTCAGCAAGTTCATAAACACTTTCAACGATTATATTCAAAGGAGTGCAGGATTTAAACTTGGGTATCCCCCATAATAGTGATTTTATATCCTTGGTCCGGAGCACACTGGAAATTTCATTTCTAAAGACAATAATGATAATCAAGGCGGCTACAGTGAGGACACTCTGTCTGGCCCAGTTTGTAATAATCAGACCAAGGAGAGCCGCTGCCTGGCTGACTGCCCAGAGAATGCAGAAGGCAATCAGCACCCTTATAACATGGGTTCCCCTGAAGAGTATATAAAGCCGGAACAGAATATAGCTGCTTAACAGGATATCCAATACATCCTGCCAGCGGAATCCGGAAAATAGATAGAGGAGAGAATCCATTGTCAATCAGTCTGTCATACTGAATCTTAAAGTGTTTAAAAGGGTGCCGCTGGCGTTGATGATCTCAACGCGCCATGGGCCCTTATCAGCATCCCTTATCTGTATCCTGCTGAAAGAGGACCACTTTGGAGGGGAGAGGGTCAGGCGCATGGTAAAGATCAGTTTATCTTTTTTATACCATTTGTGAAGCACGTGGGTTTTTTCATATACCGGATCAAAATTTGAAAAACAGAAAACTTCTCCAAGAGATATTGAAAAGACCACTCCAAAGTTTATTGGCTTGAAATTTTTAATGGATTCACACATGACAGCCTGAACCATTTTCATTTTAACAGAGGGCTGTTGAGAACAGACATTGGATGCAGAAAACAGGAGTATGACAACAGAATAGAAGAGTGTTTTCATGCGGTTCCTTTTTAAAAAGCCATGTTCAGTTCGTTCGTTCACTTGAATTGGAGTAAAAAAATGCAATCATTATCTACCTATTTGCTTTGGCCGCTTTGTGAATATCCACGATCTTTGTGTCGCCCACATACGCTTTGGATTCATATTTAGTAATCCGGGTCATTTTTTTAGTCAGTTCTGACACCGTATTAAGATTTTCAATGACCGTTTCAAGATCATTTTGTAAGGGGGGATCATTCAGATCATCAAGTACCAGTTGTGCTGTTCCCAGAGCTGAAAATATGGGTGTGTTCAATTCATGGGCTGCAGCGCCAGCCATTTCAATCACACCCTGAAGCCTCTCCTTGGTCCTGTGCTCCTCTTTAAGCTGAATGTGATCTGTCACATCCCGGATGGTTATAATAATAAATCCTGTGCCTTTTTCTTTGCCAAAGGCTGAAACAGGAGTGGCCATCTCTTCGAGGTATTTCTCTTTTTCACCCTCCTTAATCTGTCTCAGGCAGACAGATGTCTGTTGTCCATTTTCATAATGTTTTAAGGGACAGTCATCCAGGTTGCAGACAGTCAGAATATCATTGTAGCGCCGGCCCAGAATGTCATCTTCTTTTAAATGATAGTTTTTGAGAAAAGCATGGTTGACCATAATAACATGATAATCACTATCTATTACAAGAAGCTCAGCCTGGAGGCTGTCAATAACCATCTGGAGAAAATCCTCATGCTGTTCCAGCTCTGTTATCAGTTTTGTAATTTTGCTGTAACTTTTTGCATTCTGGATGGCAATGCCTCCCTGCTCTGCAACAGCGGTTGCAAAATTGATCTGGGCATTTGAAAAATTACGTTTTTCAGCGGTTAAAAGCCTTAAGACACCGATCATTCTATTTTTTACCACAATGGCAACCGCCAGAATGCTTGCAACGCCTTCTTTTTCTGCATGCTCCTGATCGGTTATCCTTAGATCTCTGGAGGCATCATGAATGATTACAGGCGCCCCTTTCAGTGCCTGGTGAGTCCCCAGCTCATCATCGATGCTGCCTCTGTTGAGATACGCCTGGCTTAAACCAGAAGCTGCCACCAGGTCTAAATGACCTTTTACAGGATCAAGAAGCCTGATGGTACACCCTTTCAGATTCATGACTTCTGGAATTTTAGTCACAATAAAATCAAGGACTTCCTGCAGTTCAAATGTGGAGTTTATGACCCTGCCGATCTCTTCGAGACTCTTGAGATAGCGTATCTGGTGGTTTTGCTCTTCATAAACCCTGGCATTTTCAATGGCAATTCCACACTGCTCTGCCAGAGCGGCAATAAATTCAATTTCACTGCTTTTAAATTGTCTTGAATTTTTTGTAAGCAGTCTTAAAACCCCGATAACTTTTTTTTTAACAATAATCGGAGCGGTTAAAAGACTTTTTATTCCCTCTTTTTTTACAGCTTCAGGATATTGAATATTGGGATATGAAAGCGCATCAGGGATGGCGACCGGTGTCCCTGCCAGCACTTTGGCAGCGCTTATTTCAGCATCGATGGGACCCCGGTTGAGATACGCCTGGCTGAGCCCGGAGGAGGCAACAAGCAGAAGTTTTTCACCTGTTGGATCAATAAGTCGTATGGTTGCAGCATCAACTCCGATAACATCCGGTACCATTTGTACAATCACATCCAATACTTTTTCAGGATCAAGCGTTGATGTGATCATACGGGTGACCTTCTGGAAAAGATGAAGAAAATCCTTTGTGTTATCGGTCATTATTTATCCTCTTCCCACTTTTTATTTTTTCCATATCAGACATATAGTGAAAACATTTTTGAACAAACTTTCCTGAAATGGTGTCTGCTATGGAGAATGTAAAATTCATATCCGGCTGAAATTTTCCTGAAAAAGCAAGAAACAGGGTTTGGGAGAGTTCAAGCAGCAGATTGTGAATCTCATGTCTGTCCGTGGTAAATTCAACGGCATCATAAATTCTGCACCTTGCCGGCCTTATCTCAAATGCTTCACATTTAGATCCATTATAGAACGGGCAGAGGCTTCCCTCTTTTTTATAGGTTTCAACGGCTCTTGAAATCAGTGTGTGCCTCTGTGATGAGGTAAAGTGTCTGTTTATTTTGGAGTGCAGATAGATCACTTCTATCAAATGAATGGTAAAGGGTTCTGAGCAGCATGTTTGATCTTCTCTGCCACAGCTGCCGGATCTCTGTTTTTTTATTTCCAGATCAATTTTATTGATAAGGGATTCATAATCAGTAAAAAAAGGATTAAGATCTACTCTGTTTTTAATCTCTAAGGAAGGTTCCCGTATTTTTAAAGCGCCGGACTGCTTCCCATATTTCCTTAAAAGTTTCCACTGGCCGTAATTGGAAGGGGTTGCCTTTGATGATTTCAGTTTTTTCCCGGCCGCTTTGAGTGTATGTCCCCTTCGAATCATATAAGAGGTGACCAGTGTCCCTGTTCTGCCAATACCGTGCCGGCAGTGCACCAGTACTTTTTTCCCAAGATAGATCGCTTCATCAAGCCAGGAGAGGGCGTTTTCCATGTCGATCATTTTGGGAATATCTTCATCCCATACCGGAAGATAATAGACTTCAAAGCCGGAAGACTCTTCAAGGTCATGCAGATCGGAAAATTCAGCACAAAGGTTGACAATGGCATCAACACCCTTTGTTTTAATGTCATCCAGTTCAGCATATGACATGGGCGCCCGCCCCACAGCAATAGAGTCTGTGATCCATGTGATCGGGTATGAGGACATTTGATCTTCTTTTATCCCTCTTTATTGTAAGAATCGATAAATTTTCTGGGAGACATGATCTCTATATCTATATACCTTTTGATATTTTTTAAATGTCTGTCTCCGGAAATGATGCATTTACAATCAAGCGATACAGCACATTCAATAAATTTATTATCATCTGGATCCGCTTCTACAAGTTGAATGTTTGGGGGTTTTAATGTAAAAATTGAATGATAACCCTCAGCAAATAATCGGGTTAATTTGTGTATCTCTTTTTTATTTTTCAACCCCAGCCTGTTAAGGACTTCAATATAGTCTTCTGTAATACTCTGAGACAGGCATAATACAACTTTGCCATTTTTCCAAAGGTTAATTATATCTTTTGGGACCCCGCCGAAAAATGAAGAAACAAAGACATTTGTATCCATTACGATCTTAAGCATTTTTCATGCGCACTTGCTTGATGGCTTCTTCAATATCTGTTTTGGAAACACTGTTTTCACTAAAGCGCTGTCCTATTCTTTCCCACAGATTATCAATACGGTTATTCATCCACAGCCATTCGGAAATCATATCGGCCATTCATAAAGTCGTCAATCAGAAATTGTATATCCTGATCTTCTTTAAGATACATATCCATCAGCTTTGTGGCACCGAGAAGCCGTCCTGTCATATCCAGAGTCTTCTCCATGGTATTTAAAGACCTGTGTTTGAACTGGGCATCAATGAGATCGGATTTAACCTGCACCATAAATCCAAACCTTGTTAAAATCCCTTTAATAAAGTCCGCCCGGATGGTTCTTCCTTCCTGGGTGCCGCCCCCTCCTGAAAACCTGAAAAGAATATAGTTATCCTCTTTTAAAGGGGAGCAGATCGTATCCAATATGACAAAGTGATAACCAAACCGGAAGTTTACATTCAAATACTCTTTTGAAAGGACTGCATAACTTCCAAACATGGATGAATCTGCACTGATGATACCGCCTGCCATGACAATCCTGTCGTATTCCTCCCAGTCAAAATGGCTTGTTTCCGACCAGCAGATCTCTGGATGTGAAAGCCCCTTTAAAACAGCTTTCATTGGGACACTTTCAATATCTTCAGGCTTTAATATCTTATTTTTACCTGTTTTTACTCCAGAACCCACATCAAGGATATAAAAGAGCATGGGTATATCCATGACCAGCTTTTTGGCTCCTTTTTTCCTGCCGCCCTTTCTTGAACCGATAAAAAACATCTCCCTGACAGCTGTTTCATGGGTGAACCGGATAATATCATGCAGAGATCTGCAGGCGTCAGGCGTAAAAGAGTGAGATTCCGGATTTGTCAGCTTTAATTGGGCTGCAAAATTTATCACATACTGCAGCTTGACCATAAAAGAGCTCTTTTTAAAAAGATCCTCTTTTTTTACTGAAGCCTGCTCCATTAAAGGGGGTGCAACTCCATCATAAACAATTCCATTTTCAGCATCCACAGACACACAATCTCCCTGGACAAGATCACTGAACCCATTTTCCACATTTACAATTGTCGGTATTGAGAACTCCCTTGCAATGGATGCAAAATGGCTGGCATAGCTGCCGGTCTCAATAATAATTGCACGAACCCTGTTTATGGCGATAACAAATTGAGGAAGGGCATGTTTAATAGCAAGAACCGAACCCTCAGGAATCTGCCCTATCTGTGACAGCTGTTCCAGTTTGTAAACATTGCCTGATCCCACTCCGCCACAAATGATCTGGGCATTGGCACAGATCACCCTGTTGTTAATTTCAGGCGCTTGATTCTGTTGAGTGGTCCTTTGAAATTGATCCGCATCTATATTCAAGGGCCTGGACTGGAGAATAAAGAGTTTGCCGGATATGTCCTGGCACCACTCAATATCCTGGGGCTGTTTAAAATGTTTTTCAAGACGGATGGCCCATCTTGCAAGGGTCAGGGCATCCGCATGATGAAGTGAAAGCTTGTTTGCCTGGTTCTGGTTTGTGTCAACTCTTCTGGTTTGAGTCTTATGGCGTTGAGTTTCCGGGGTTTGGCTGCCATTTAATCCGCTGTTTTGCGATAGCACCCTCTGTTTTTCTTTTGCGGCAATCTTGATGTTTGCAATTCTGTCCGGGTTTTTTTTTGATATGGTAATAAGATCGCAGGCGGCTTCTCCATCCACAAGAAGCTCACCCTGGCCCCAGATGGAGTGGATTAACAGATTCTCTGGCATTCTGTTTTCAAAATCCCGGGTATATATGACGCCGGATGTCTTTGAATCAATCATTTCAATGACCAGCACTGCCATGGGAGTTTCATAATCAAGGATTCCATGGCTGATTCTGTAAAAAAGTGCCCGGGAAGAGTATTTGCTTGCAATGACCTGTCGATACCCATCAAAGACATCTTTTTTCCCTGCATTCAGTACGGTTTTATACTGGCCGGCAAAAGAGATCTTTCCATCCTCTTTAACTGCACTGCTTCGAAGTGCAAACCTGCAATTGGTTTTGCCTTTTGCCTCAAAATTTTCCATGGCAGAATCGACTGCCATAACAATCTCATCAGGCACATCAGCATTCAGTATCAATGCTTTGATTTCACGGCTTGTTTTTTCACAGGATGAAACACTGTTTATATCAAGCAGAGCCAGTTTTTCATTAATGGGTGCCTGCAGATTATTAACTTCAAGAAAATAGTGAAATGCATGGGTGGTTATTACAAAGCCATCGGGTGCGGGCAGGTGAAGTTCTCTGTTTAAATGGGAGAGGCAGAAAGCTTTTTTGCCTGCGACGGCTTCCGTAAAAGTTGAGATCTGGTCAAAATCAATGGTAAAAAGCGGCGAGGATTCCAGTTCAGGCGGCGCAAGCATAAACTGGATATAAAAATCAAATTTTTTATAATAATCTTTCAGGCGCCTGTATTTAGAGGGGCACATTTTTAAAAGTGCTTCAACCATACCGGAAACTGAAGCGGCAAACGGGTTGTAATTTTTTATAACCGCCTGGAAATCACATTTTTTCTGATTGTAAAATATGTCTTCAAGCGCAGCCATAAAATCATGGGCTTTTTTGTCATATTCCAGTAAGATCTTAAATGCTTCATATTTCTCCCTTAAAATTGTGCCGGGAGAAAACATCTGAAACGTCCAGTATCTGAATAAATTTTTTATCTGCATGATTTAACGCGGTAAAATCCGTTTATAGATTTTCATAATTTTCATAGGGATGATTTCTTTTAATGTAGCATTGAAGGCAGAAGAATACAAAT